>CAYGTG010000401.1:0-3470 GCA_964352485.1 uncultured Nannocystaceae bacterium
ATGATGGCAATGGCAACTGTCAGCCCTTCTGCGGGGGCAATGCGGCCAATCCGGACTGCGAGAGCGACGAGACTTGCTACATCTATTTCGCCGGCACGCCGCTGTGCTTTGACAACTGCGATCCGCTGGCCCAGGCCTGCCCCGACGGCCAGGGCTGCTACCCCGACGCCAAGGCCGACGGCGGAACGGGGTTCATCTGTATCCCCAGCATTGGCCCCAACAACACCTACGGCGACTACTGCTGGCTGCTGTCGAACTGCTCGCCGGGCTTCATCTGCGTGACGCCGGAGTTCCAGCCCGACTGTGATGGCCTCGTCGGATGCTGCACGGCCCTGTGTGACACCGCCGAGTCCGACGACTGCAGCTCCTTCGACCCCGAGCTCGAGTGCGTTAACTGGTACCAAAATGGCCAGATGCCGCCCTCAGCCGCCCTCGCAGAGGTCGGCGCCTGCATCCTGCCGCCGTAGCCTCCTCGCGGAACAACCCAGGCAGGGTGCGACAACGAGCCGCACGACAGGCTGTCGCAGAGACTCGGCGTCGCAGCCTGTCTACGCTCGATCCGGTAGGAATCCAGCATGAAGACGACTTCCTGGCTTTTCCTCGCGGCGCTTGCGATCCCTGTGGGCTGCGACTCCGGCGATGGTGACGAGGGCGAGACCGACGAGGGCAGCTCCTCGGGCAGTCCCACGACGGGTCCGAGCACGTCGGGCCCGACGACCACTCCGGGCACGTCCACGTCCACAAGCACCTCCACGAGCACGACCGACCCGAGCACGACCACCGTCGCCGACACCGGGAGCGACAGTGAGAGCGGCGCGGAGTCCAGCTCCACGGGCGAAACGCTGCAAGAGGTCAGCCTCCAGTTCGCCGGACGCATCAACGGCGTCGATGCAGCGTGCGATACCGACTACTCGGGCGTCGGCACCGCGGCGAGCGACGCTCAGGTTCGCGATTTCCGGCTGTATGTCTCCAACGTGCGGCTGGTCAACGCCGACGGCGACGAGGTCGAGCTCGCGCTCGAGCAAGACGGCGTGTGGCAATTCGAGAACGTCGCCCTGCTCGACTTCGAAGACGGCACGGGGCTATGCGCTGACACCGGCAACCCAGACCTCAACAGCACCGTCGTGGGTATGGTTCCCCAGGGCGAGTACACCGGGGTTCGCTTCGATGTGGGTGTCCCCTCGGATCTCAACCACACCGATCCGAACATCGCCGAACCGCCGCTCAACCTGCTTCCCATGACGTGGAACTGGCTCGCGGGGAGGAAGTTTGTCCGCTTCGACCTGCTCGTCGACAACTTCCCCGACGACAACTTCGGTTGGAACACGCACCTGGGCTCGCAAGGCTGCATGAACGGGGAGACGCCCAACCCTATGGAGCCGCCCACGCAGGACTGCAGCCGCCCGCAGCGGCCGGCCATCGCCTTGGAGACCTTCGACCTCGATGCAAACACGATCGTGGTCGACGCCGGCACGCTGCTCGGCGACGTCGACGTCTCCGGCAACGTCCAGGGCGCACCTGGATGCATGTCCTTCTTCCCTGCGGACCCAGCGATGCAGGACGAGGACTGCGCCGACGTGTTCCCCAACTACGGCATGGATTGGCAGACCGGCGACTGCGTCAACGGCTGTGCCGACCAAACCTTCATCACTGTCGAGTAACGAACGATGCAACGAATCCTGCTTCTGAGCGCCGCCCTTCCCGTCCTGGCCTGCGTCCCCGCCGGTCTGGGTACGGATGCGAGCGAGGGCTCGCCCACGTCGGAGGATTCATCGACCTCAAGCGGCTCTACATCAGAGACCGCCACGTCGGGATCCAGCGGCGAGATGCCCACCGAAGACACAACATCGGGCGAGAGCGGCTTGGAGGACGACTCGGGATCCTCGGGCACGGGCGAGACGGAGTCCAACTGGGAGTGGAACCTTCCCGAACACTTCCCGGAGCCCAAGGTGCCCGAGGACAACCCGATGTCGGTCGAGAAGGTCGAGCTGGGGCGACACCTCTTCTACGACCCGCGGCTCTCGGCGAACGGCACCCAGGCGTGCGCCTCGTGCCACCGGCAGGAGCTGGCCTTCACCGATGGCGTCGCGCTGCCCATCGGGTCGACCGGAGACGTCATCCCTCGCAACTCGATGTCCCTGGCCAACGTGGCCTACTCCAGCCGCCACACGTGGGGGAACCCGCTGCTCGAGTCGCTCTCCCAGCAAGCCTCCATCCCCCTGTTCAACGAGATCCCCACCGAGTTGGGGGCGGTGTTCGCCGAGGAAGAGATCCTCGACCGGCTGGCCGACGACCCGCTGTACCTCGAGCTGTTCGACGCGGCGTACCCCGACGACGAAGAACGCATCCGCTGGATCAACATCCGCGACGCCATCGCGAGCTTCCAACGGTCCCTGCTCTCGTTCAGCTCCCCGTACGATGCCTATGTCACCGGAGACGAAGACGCGATCTCCGAGTCGGCCAAGCGTGGTGCGAACCTGTTCTTTGGCGAGATCTTCGAGTGCCACCACTGCCACAACGGGTTCAACTTCACCAACGCGACCGAGCACGCCGGCACCGTCTTCGACACGCCAGCCTTCTTCAATACAGGCCTGTACAACATCGACGGTGAAGGCACCTACCCCGAAGCCGGCTGGGGCGTCGCCGAGTTCACCCTCGAAGCGGGCGACATGGGCAAGCACAAGCCGCCCACGCTCCGCAACATTGCCCTGACCGCGCCGTATATGTTCGATGGCTCGATCGCCACGCTCGAAGAGGTCGTCGACACCTACGCCGCCGGCGGACGCCTCATCGAAGAGGGCCCCTTCGCCGGAGACGGCCGGTCCAACCCGAACAAGAGCTCGTTCGTGTCTGGATTCGCGATGAGTGCGCAGGACAAGGAAGACCTGCTCGCGTTCCTCGAATCGCTGACCGACGAAGTCTTCATCAGCGACCCGAAGTTCAGCGATCCCTGGAAATGACGGGGAAATGACGGGGAAATGACGGAGGGGTCGCTGCCCCGCGCCGATGTAGCGTCGACCTCGCCCCGGCCGCTCAGCACTTCTCGTCGCCGAGTTCGCCCCAGGCGTGCTCGCAGTAGTGCTCGACGAGGGTGCCCTCGGAGTTCATCGCCTGCTGGCAGAAGCTGCCGAAGCATCCGAGCGTGGCGTCGTCGAAGGCCTCGCACGCGACCATGCACGCAGAGGTGTCTGCGTATGGGTAGGCGTCGTAGGTCACGCACGTGGTCTCCATGCAGCCACAGAACGCCTCGCAAAGCTCGCTCGCCCCGGACGTGTCGGTCGCCTCGGTGCCGCTCCCTTCCGTATCGGTCGCGTCGGTGCCGGTCTCGGGTTGCCCCGTCTCTGAGTTCTCGGTGTCTGCGCTCTCGGTCTCGGAATGCTCCGTTTCGGCGTGCTCGGTATCGTGACCGGTCTCGGTGTCGTGGCTGTGCCCTGTGGAGCCCGACGAGCTCGCGTCGGTCTCGCCGTGGC
>CAYGTG010000401.1:3480-7266 GCA_964352485.1 uncultured Nannocystaceae bacterium
GCCGTGCTCCTGCTGACAGGAGGCCTGGCCGTTGTGCTCGTCGCAGATCAGCTCGCCATCGCAGTCGTCCGCGGTGTTGCACGGAGCACCCACTGCACCCGCACCACCGCCGTCGCAGCTCGCGATCGCGCAGAGCGTTGCAGCCACAGCGACCATCGTCGAAATGCGCATCAGGACTAAAGTCTAGGGACTCCCGCGCCGAGTTCGCGTGACGCGGTGTCGCACTGCGACGCAAGGTCGCGGTAGGGTGCGGACTCGATGTCGCCTCGCGCCGACGAAGCCCTGCGGGGATGGGTCCTGCCCGGACTCCCTGCGAGCGGCCTCGGAGGCTGGCTCACGCTCGCCGCGGTGGCCGCCGTGCTGTTGTCGCGACTGCTGCTGCTTCCGAACGGACCGTGGGAGCAGGACGAAGCGTTGTTCGCCGCAGGGGTGCTCGACTTCGACGTCACGCGTCACCGCCCCCACCCACCGGGCTTTCCGGGCTGGATCGGAATCGGCAAGCTGCTACTCCCCGTGGTCCGCGACCCCGTGCTCGCCCTGCAGGTCGCCTCGTCCGCGGCCTCGGCCGCCACGTTTTGGGCCCTCGCCCGGCTGCTGGACCGATGGCTGCCTGGTGGACGGGCCACGTTCCTAGCGGCGGCCTTTTCGATGTCTCCGCTGGTTTGGATTCACGCCGGCCGAGGATTTTCCACCACGCCCGCGGTCGCGTGCGCGGTGCTGGCATTGCTGGCGTGGCGCGGTGGCGCCGGGGCCTACCGGTGGGGTTGGATCTTGCTCACCGCGGCTGCCCTGATTCGCCCCCAGCTCCTGCCAGAGCTGGCCGTGCTTGGCGTGTGGGGTCTTGCCTGTGGAACCCACGCACGCGCCACCCGAATCAAGGGCGTCGCGCTCGCGGCCGCGCTTGCACTGCTCTGTCTATCCGTCGCCTTTGCAGGAAACGCCGCGCCTGTGGCCCGGGCCTTCGTCGACCACTTCGGTCGGCATCAAGGTGACCTCGCCGAGCCGCTGCTGTGGGCGGAGCTTGGCATCGTGCGCGGACTCGGACACCCCATGCTCGCCGCTGCGCTCGCGGGGATGGTCGCGGCCGGCCTGTGGCGAGCCACCCGAGCGAACCGGCCCCACGGCGCCGGCCTGATCGGATTGCTGGTCGTCACCGCGTGGATGATCCTCAGGGAGCACAACCCGGGCTATCCCCGCTACGCGGTGGCGCTGCTCGCCGCGAGTCTGCCCGCAATCGCGTGGGCGATGGATTCCCTGCCGCGGAGGCTTGCACTCTTGGTCGGCGTCGCGCTCACGCTCGTGGGCACCGTCAGCTCGCTCGGCCCACTGCTCTCGATGCACGCCGCCCCACTGACCGTCGTCGCCGCTGCCCGGATTGCGACCGGCGATCCCAACGCAGCCGCGCTTGCCTACAGCCACGGTGTGTTCTCCTTCGGGCGCCTGGAGGCCGAGCAGGCCGGACTCCGCGTGCTCGATGTCACCGATCTCGGCGCCCCGCCGCGACGGCCTCCACGGACCTACGCCATCGAAGGCCGAACCCTGCAGACGATCGACGGGGTCACGGCCTGCACCATCGAGCTTCCGGACGCACCCGCCCGGGCGATGAAGCTGGGCCAGGGACGATTCGGCTCCGCCCGCCTGAGCCGTGACGCGGTCCTCTTGGCATCGGGAACCTTCGCCCCGGAGTTCGACGAGGCGAACGATCGTTTTGCGTGGCTTGGGCCGGCGTCCACGCTCTCCCTCCCGGCCGGCAGCGAACGCCTCCAGCTCCGCCTCGACGTCCCGGGCGATCTCGCTGGCGCCGCCTTCTCAGTGACCAGCGGCGGCCGGGTCCACCCGGGCACGCTGCGCGCCGGGCCCTTGTCGCTCGAGTTCCCGACGCTTGGGTGTGTGGACGGCTGCGAGGCAGAGGTCTCCATCACTGGCCTCCACCAAGCCGAAGGCGACCTTCGGACGCTCACGGTGCGGCTCGACGGCGCATGGGTCGAGGGGGCCGACTACGCACCGGCGTATGGCCACTGGTCTCCGGGCCGACCGCGGAGCATACGTGCCCACGATGTCGTCCTCGATGGTTTCGAAGCACCCGAGGTCTTCGCGGGCGGGCGCCGCGGCGCCTGGACCGGGGCGCGTGCCGCTGCATCTTTTCCAGCGGGTCCCGGCGTGCTGCGCATTCAGCTCGCGCGTCCGCTGCACACCCCCGGGGACGTCACGATCGCCACCGACGCCGAGACGCAAACCATCGATCTCGGGCCGAAGATCACCACGCTGATGCTTCGCATCGAGGCTCCGCAGCGACGCACACGACTCGAATTCCGCTCCCCGACCTTTGCTCCCGCCACCATTCGTTCGGGCTCCAGCGACACCCGGGATCTGGGATTGATCCTCTACGCGGTCGAGTTCTTTCCCGAGGACGATCCCTGTCGTCCTGATGACGTATCCTCCCCCGCGGGGACGGACACACAGCCATGACGACCTACGACCTGAAAATCACTGGTGGCACTCTGATCGACGGAACCGGCGCCCCCCGGCGAGCCGGCGACCTCGGCGTCAAGGACGGGCGCATCGTCGACATCGGGAAGTGCGATGGCACGGCCGCCGAGACCCTCGACGCGACCGGCTCGATCGTGACGCCAGGGTTTGTCGACATTCACACCCACTACGACGGCCAGGTCTCGTGGGACCCGGACCTCGCCCCCAGCTCGATTCACGGTGTCACCACCTGCGTCACCGGAAGCTGCGGCGTTGGATTTGCGCCGTGTCGGCCACAGGACCACCAGCGCCTGATCGAGCTCATGGAAGGCGTTGAAGACATCCCCGGTGTCGCCCTCGCCGAAGGCCTCAGCTGGGACTGGGAGAGCTTCCCCCAGTACATGGATTCCATCGACAGCTTCCCCCACGCGATCGACTTTGCCGTCCAGGTCCCCCACGACGCGCTGCGGGTGTTCGTGATGGGTGAACGTGCAACCCCCGGGTCTATCGCGACCGCCCAAGACATCGACACCATGCGGCAGCTGACCCGTGAAGCGCTGCTCGCAGGCGCGGTCGGGTTTTCGACCGGCCGCACCAACAACCACCGAACCGCGCGCGGCGAAGCCACGCCAGCTTCAGAGGCGACGATCCCCGAGCTCGCCGGCATCGCCAAGGCCTTCGACGGTCTGGACTTTGGCGTGCTTCAGGCCGTGAGCGACTTCGACATGGATGACAGTCGCTTCGACGAGGAGTGGGACGTGCTGGAGAAGATGCTCGACGCTGCCGGCGGTCGTCCCATGTCGATCTCGTTGATGCAGCGCGATCAAGTGCACACGCAGTGGAAGCAGATCATTGAGCGCGCCGAGCAGGCCAACGCTTCGGGCAAGACCCTGCGGCTTCAGGTGGCACCCCGTCCCATCGGCGTCCTGCTGGGCCTCGGCGCCACATTCCACCCGTTCATGGGCTATCCGGCCTACCGCGAGATCGCGACGCTCTCGCTGGAGGAGCGCGTCAAGGCGATGCGAGACCCGGCGTTCAAGGCCAAGCTTCTTTCACAGGAGCACGTGCGACTCTCGGGCGACGGCAGCTCGATCCCGCCACTGGCCGACCATCTGCTCGAGCGCATCAATATCGTCGCCATGCGGCTGTATCGGTTGGGAGAGACCCCCAACTACGAGCCCGACCCAGGTACCTGCATCGGAGTCGAGGCCTCCAACCGTAAGGTCTCGGTGCTCGAAGCGATCTACGATGCGCTGCTCGAAAACGACGGCAAGGCGCTGCTGTACTTCCCGCTGTACAACTTCACGAGCATGAACC
>CAYGTG010000402.1:0-534 GCA_964352485.1 uncultured Nannocystaceae bacterium
CATTGGCGACCGTGGCCGCGGCGTTGCGGGCGCTCGCCAATGCCGAGGGGAAGCGCCGCCCCGCGCCCCTGCTGGCCATCGCCACCCGGCGGGCGAGCATCCTGCTCGTCGACGACAACCCGGCCAACCGCGCGATCACGGCCCGACTCCTGGAGAAGGTCGGTCACGTGGTGCAGACGGCGCGCGACGGTGGCGAAGCGCTCTCGGCCGCGACCTCGAGCGAGTTCGACCTGATCTTCATGGATGTGCAGATGCCCGGCCTCGACGGAGTGGCGGCGACCGAGCGGATTCGAGGATGGGAGTCGATGAGAGGGCGAACCAAGGTGCCCATCGTCGGACTCTCCGCCGTCACGGCGCCCGAGGAGCTCGCGCGCTGCCGGCTGGCGGGGATGGACGACTTTCTCACCAAACCGATCCGAGCCGCGGCGTTGTTCGAGACCGTGCAGAGGGTGCTGAGCGAAGCCGAGGCTTCAGCGAAAGCATCCGGTGCGCCCGAGCTGCCGACGCTCGCGGAGCGACTCCGCTCGGATGAGG
>CAYGTG010000402.1:544-7265 GCA_964352485.1 uncultured Nannocystaceae bacterium
GTTCGGGGACGACGCGCAGTCGCTGCGGCTGTGTCTCGAGGTCTTTCTCGCGTCCAAGCCCGAGTATGCGGAGCTGATTCGTTCCGGGATCAGCGCACGAGACCCAGACGCTCTGCAGCGAGTTGGGCACACCCTCGCGGGATCGTTCATCGGAATCCTCAGGCCTCATCTCCTCGAGCATGCCCGAGCCCTCGAGGACGAAGCGCGGGCCAGGACCCGGTCGGCGGGCTCGCTGGACGGCGCGATTGAGCTTTCTCAGGGGCTGCTGAGCGTTCTCGATGGGATCGAGCAAGAGGTGCGGGCGCACTTGGGGGCCGGCCGCGTCCCCGTGAACGAATCGCGCCAGGTCACATGAGCGCATCGGTGCGGTGACCCATCGGTGTTGCGCGAACCTCGCTCGGTCTGGATAATCCGGCGCTGCGAGGACCTGTGAGCAGCACCAGCCCCCTTACTCAAAGTGGACACCCCAAGGGCCTGTACGTGCTCTTCGGGGCCGAGATGTTCGAGCGCCTTTGCTACTACGGCATGCGAGCGCTGCTGGTCCTGTACCTGACCAAGTCGCTGCTCAAGGGCGACCTTGAGGCGTTCGGGATCTACGGCGCCTACACGGCGCTGGTCTATGCGGCTCCGGTCGCCGGCGGAAAGATCGCCGACAGCGTCCTCGGCTATCGGCGCGCGGTGATCCTCGGCGGCCTCATGATGGCGGTTGGCGAGTTCATGATCCTCGGCGGCGGGGAGTTCTTCTTGTTCGCCGGGATGGCCGTCATCATCATCGGCAACGGCTATTTCAAGGCCAACATCTCGACGATCGTCGGTCGCCTCTACGAAGATGGCGACCCGCGTCGCGACTCGGGCTTCACGATCTTCTACATGGGCATCAACCTTGGTGCCTTCCTCGCCACCGCGCCGCTGTTCGGCGTGGGCCCGCTGGGGGAGCGCTTTGGCTTCACGATCGGCTTCGGCATCGCCGGCGTCGGCATGCTCATCGGCGTTGCGGTGTTCATCTTGGGTTCGAAGCACTTCGAAGGCCAAGGGGACATTCCGAACATGGAGCGCTACCGCAAGTGGGCCATGCCGACGTACATCGGCTCCATCGTTGCGGCGCCTGTCTTGTTCGCGCTTCTTCGGTACGGCCAATCGATCGTGGGCTACGCGCTGGGCGGCATCTTGGTGTTCGTGGTGGTCTCGCTGCTGCGCGAGGCCTTCAAGTCCACCAAGGTTCAGCGCGATCGAATCATCGTGCTGCTGATCTTGATGGTCTTCAACGTGGTGTTCTGGGCCTGTTTCGAGCAGGCTGGAAGCTCGCTCACCCTGTTCGCGGACCGCAACGTCGATCGAGACTTCTTCGGCCTGCTGGAGTTCAGCGCGTCGGGGACCCAGTCGTTCAACCCGATCTTCATCCTGTTGCTCGGCTCGGTGTTCACCTGGCTTTGGGTTGCACTGGATCGAAAGGGGCGCAACCCCAACATCCCGATGAAGTTCGGCATGGGTATCCTGCTGCTGGGCCTGGGCTACCTGCTGGTGCTGGTCGGGAGCTCGATGGCGGACAACGCCTCGCTCGTCCCCATCTACATCCTGATGTTCATGTACATGCTGCACACGATGGGAGAGCTGTTCCTCTCGCCCATCGGCCTGAGCATGGTCACCAAGCTGGCGCCCAAGCACATGACCGGCTCGGTGATGGGTGCGTGGTTCCTCAGCTTCGCGTTCTCAAACTATCTGGCGGCGATTCTCGCTCAGCTCACCGGTGGCGAACAGAGCGGCGACGGGCCGATCACGACCGTCGTCAAGTTGGCCTCCAAGCACATCGACCCGCCCGGTCCCATCCGGTCGCTGGTCCAGCTCGGGGAGGCTTCCATCAAGCCCGATTTCCTCGTGAAGGCCGCCGAGAGCCTCGCAACCTACACCGACGCTTATTCCACGATGGGGTACGTCACCGTCGGCATCGGCGTCTTCTTGGTCGCCTTGTCCTCACCGCTCAACAAGATGATGCACGGCGTGAAGTGAGCCGGTCCGAGCACCCTCTAGGAATCAGAATCATGAAGAACGCGACTCTCATCCTCGGCCTTGGTCTGTGCACCCTTGTCTTCGGTTGCGGCGACAGCAACCCCAAGTGCGACGAACTGGCCGCACACGTGACCAAGGTCCTCTCCACCGAAAAGGGCGGCGACATTCCCCAAGAGGCCAAGGACAAGGCCACGAAGGACATCCTGGGCGCTTGCAACTCCGAGGCGCCTCCGGCCGAGGTCCTGGACTGCGCACTCAAAGCCCAGTCCCGGGCCGAGCTCGTGGCTTGCGACCCGGTCGTCAAGGAAGAGTAGGGCGCCTCGCCCTGGGCGGCCCGGGACTTGTCAGCTACTGTTTCCCTCTCGTGGGAACGGGTGACGTCGAGGAGTACTACGAGTCCAACACGAAGCGTTTTCTGCGTTTCGGCCAGGGCGGCTCGGTCGGGGCAATTCACCGGGCGGTTTGGGGCCCGGGCGTCCAGACGCGGCAGGCGGCATTTCACTATGTACACGACCGCTTGCTGGAACTCGCGGGTCCCCAGACGCACCGCGTTCTCGACTTGGGATGCGGCGTCGGAGCCTCGCTCGAGTATCTCGCACAGCGCCGGGAACTCAGCGGCGTGGGCGTCACGCTCAGCCCTGTCCAGGTCCAGCTGGCGACGCAGAGGTTCGCCCGGTCCGGCTTGTCCTCCCGGCTTCGGTGCGTACAGGCCGACTTCACCAAGCTCCCCGACGAGCTCGAGCCGGTTGACCTCGCGTATGGAATCGAATCGTTCGTGCATGCGCCCAAGCCGGAGCCGTTCTTCGCGGAGGCGTCGCGAATCGTTCGCTCCGGTGGCCTCCTGGCGCTGTGCGACGACTTCGCGTCGGAACGCGTCGAGGAGGGGCGACTCTCCCCCCGCGAAGCCCGGTGGGTCCGAGAGTTTCGGACCGGGTGGAATGTCGGGTCTCTGGTCTCGCCGAAGACCGTGATGAGTATCGCGGCGGAGCACGGGTTCGAGCTCATACAAGACGACGACCTCACCGCGGATGTCGAGCTGCGGAGGCCACGGGACCGGGTCATCACAGCGATGGTTCGGCTCGGCCGTCACATCCCGACGCGCAACCCGTGGTGGCTCAACCTGCTCGGCGGCAACGCGCTGCAGATGGCGCTCTGTCGGCGGTTGTTCACCTACCGGTTGTTGGTCTGGAAGCGGCGGTGAGGCTATCCGCCGCGGCGGACCGCGAAGTCCAGCTGGTGGGCGATGTAGACGAGCTCGCCCGACTCGACTTGAGCGTGGCGCAGCTCGCCCCATCCCTGGACTGAGCTTGCCAAGGTGGGGTGCGTGCCGAGCTCTTGTTCCACGGTGTGGATGATGTGGTGAGCGAAGTACGCCTCATCACCCTGGTAGCCCGAAGCGTCGCCGAACACGACCCAATCCGAACTCCCCGCGCGAACGATATTGCCGCCCGCGGCACGGATGTGTCCGAACAGCTCGCGGCCAGCCGTCGAGGAGCCCGCGGACTTTCCGTCGCGAACCCGCTGGTCCATGCTGAGGTGGTAGGCGTCCATCAGCGCGTTGTCCCTGGGGTCCGTCGGCATGAAGATCGTCTCGCCATCGAAGTTGATCGTCGGCCAGAACACGCCGCCGCTGGTGAGTCTGTGCAACAGCCGGGGAAGGACAGCCGGGACGTCGACCAGATCCAGGACGGCGTGGGCGATGATGAGGTCGAATGTGCTGTCGTCCTGCTGGACCCAGTCTTCCAGGGGCGCGTGTTGGGTCGACACGTCGAAGGACACGCCCGGGGTTGGCCTCGTCACGTTCCGCGTGAGGCCCTGCTGCCACTGTGAAGCGAGGCCGCGGGCTTCGTCCAGGAACTCGGACTCGGTGTCGACGAGCAGGTAGTCCGCGCTGCGGATCCGTCCTGTTTCGATGAGGCGGTCCACCATCGTTCCGACGCCGCCGCCGAGTTCGGCGATGCGGACCGGTCGATCCGTGGGCAGGTTTGAGAGCACCGTGTCCATGACGTCGCGACTCAGAGCCCTGTCGTCGACGGTTCGCTTGGAGCGGAGGTACCGAGGGTAGGTGTATTGCTGGGGGATGGACATCGCGGGACGGCTCGGCGTCGGGAGCGGGTGGCTAGGGGTGCTGTTCGTACAGCGCCGTCAGCGGGACATCGTCGAGCTCCAGCACCGTGCCCGGTGCCGTGGTGCCGTAGCGGTTCCAAGCGTCCACCTCGTGGGTGGTCATGTGCAGCTCGTAGAACAGCAGCGCAGCGTCGGCCCGCGATAGAGGCGCAGGCTCGAGGCCCTCGGGCCATCGGCCCTCGCGAGCGTACTGACGACGGGCGAGCTCGTGCAGGTCGTGCAGGTGCAGCCGCCCGGGGTCTTGGGGCACGACGCCACCCAGCGCGTGGCCCCAGAACCCACGGTTGAGCCCGAGACGTGCGGCGCCTCGCGGTCCACCCACGAGCGGGGCGTACTGCGAGAGGCCAAGCGTGGGCGCATCCCGAATGGCGATGGCACCCGGGGCGAGCAGCACAACGAGCAGCACCGGCTGCATCCAGCGACGCTTCGCCGCTGGAACGTCAGCCAGTCGCCACAGTCGCGACCAAGCCTCGACACACAGCAGGGCCATGAACGGATACGCGGTGATCCAATGCTTCGTCCCACCGAAGATCGGGGTGGACGGCAGGCTGATCAGCACCAGGGGGAACGCCGCAAAAATGCCGTACAGCAGCGCATCCCGAGATGGCAGCGCATTGGGGCGCGGACGCCAGAAGCTGGCGTGAACATCCGTCGCGACAGGCGCATACACGTCGACGCGCCCCTGCAGGACCAGACCCAGCAGACCGGTCACCAGCAGGACGGCAGGTACCGTGGCGATCGTCATGACCCACGGGTAGCTCATCGGCATCGGAGGCTGGTTATGGTTCACCCCGAGGAACTCCATGTTGTACCAGCTGTGCTGGCTGTGAAACGTGACGTACTCCTGAAGCCGGGTCGCGGGGTCGGCCCACATCCAAGGCCAACACGCCCACGCCACCAGCGGGGCGAGCACGATCATGCTGAGAAGCGGCAGCGGTAGCCAGGTGCTTCGCGGGGCGAGCCGACCGTGCCGGAGGCGGTCGAGCGTGAGCTGGAGTGCGTGGTGGAATGCGAGCAGGGGTCCGACGAACAGCGCGTTGTGTTTGACAGCGATCGCGACGCCGAGCAAGACCCCGGCTGCGACTCCCCAGACGACCGAACTCTGGGCGCGTCGGTACGCCAGCACGACCGCGAGAATGGCCGCGGCCACCGGGACATCGAAGGCATGCAGTCCGGCGTTGAACCACACGCGAGGAAGCAGGATGAAGGCGCCACTGGCCAGAAGCCCGCCGAGGACTCCAGCCCGGCGAAACCCGGCGAGGAACAGCAGCCCGGTGGCGAGGCCGGCCATGATTTGGGCCGGGAGTCGCATGGCGGCGCCTTCGGGCATCCGTCCATGGCGCGCGGGCGAGCCATCCTCTTCGGGTGACGAGCCGAGCCAACGCGCCGAGACGCCGCCGAGGGTCTTCATCAAAGCCGGGTGCTCGTGGTTGGGCGCGAAGTGGCGGTCGCGGACTTTTCGCTTCATCGCCTGCCGCGGTTCGTGCACCAGTCGGTTGACCCACGCGGCATAGCTGCGGCTCGCCTGGAAGTAGATGCCCTCATCGCGGACGTAGCCGGTGCCTCGGTGCGCAGTGGACAGTGCGGCCGTGACGAGCGCTGCGATCAGCAACGCGCCGAACCACGGGCCGAGCCGGCGTGCCCATGCGGACACGCCGGTCACGAGCCGCCCCCAAGCACCCGGAGTTCGAAGCACACCTTGCGGCCACCTGAGGGGCTGTATCCCTCACGGCCCCAGGTGCCTTGGACCGTGTTGGTGAGCTCGATGCGCACGTTGTGCTCGCCAGGCTCCGTCTTCACGGAGAAGGGGCGCCAGCCCTGTGCGTCGGTGACCACGAAGCTGCCGATCGAAACGTCGTCGATGAACGTGCGCACTCGGATCGGGGCGTCGCTGCGCAGGCGGGCGTTGAAGTCGGACACCCCGACATGGCCGCGCAACGAGGTTCCCAGCGTCAGCGTGTCCTCGAACGTCAGCGGCGTTTCGTCGTGCAGCGTGAACTGGAAACAACGACGCGGCGTGTAGTCCACCTCCGCGAAGGCCACGCGAACCGAGCCCTCTTTGCAGGCCCACGACGAGACCTTTCTTCGACAGCTCCCCTGGGGCGTCGAGATGGTGGGGGGATCCGAGATCCAGCTGCGAAGCGTGGTCGGGGCCCCTTCGAAGCGGTACCGGCCGACCTCGAAGGGGCCGAGGCTCTGCACGGACAGCTGGGCGGGGCGCCGCTGACCTTCGAGTTCCCGGTCGAGCGTATCGGACCACGACTCTCCCAAGCCAACGACCGTCAGCGTTTCGAGTCCGTGCAGGTCGGGCGCGGCCGCGGAGCGCGGGTCCGCGAGGCCTGGGACCTCCATGCGGGCGCGGGGACCCAGCCATGGGGTGGCGAGGCGAATGGCGTCGGCGTCGTCGTCCGCGACCGACTCGGCGAGCCCGACCCAATCCGCGTCCGAGATCGCATCGCGGTAGGCCAGGCCGCCAACGGTCAGCTCGAGGACCGCCAACGCAGCCAAGGCGCCAAGGACGGGACGGGCCCAGTTCGCGCTCATCGGCGACCTCCATCGAGGTCGAGGGCGACGCCGAGTTCCGGCG
>CAYGTG010000403.1:0-7261 GCA_964352485.1 uncultured Nannocystaceae bacterium
GGACCGGCGCCCCAACCCCCCGCGGGCGTGCCCATTCCGGCGCCGACTGCTGGCACCGCACCCATCGCTGCGGGCCTCCCGTCGGCGCACCCACCCGCCGGCGTGGCGCCTGCGGCCGGGCAGACCCCGGTTGGGCCGCCGAGCGCACCGGCCCCTCCCGCCGGCATGGCGCCTGCGGCGGGGCAGACCCCGATTGTCCCGCCGGGCGCACCGGCTCCTCCTGCCGCGCCCCCATCGGGTCCGGTCCCTGCGGCAGACCCCGGCGGAGGAAGCAACCAGTTCGGGACCTTCGGCGGCGTGTTCACCCCGGTGGTGCTGACCATCCTCGGCGTGATCATGTTCATGCGTACCGGCTACGTCGTCGGCTACGCGGGCCTGATCTCGGCGCTGGTCATCCTGGGCATCGCGAAGCTGATCACCACGCTGACCACGCTCAGCCTGTCGGCGATCGCCACCAACCTCGATGTTCGCGTTGGCGGGGTCTACTTCATGATCTCTCGGGTGCTGGGGCCGGACTTCGGCGGCAGTATCGGCATCACGCTGTTCGTCGCCCAGGCGGTCAGCATCGCCTTCTATACGATCGGCTTCACCGAGGCCAGCTTCGACGTGCTTGCGGGCGTCGTGTCGCCCGACCTCGTCGAGACGATGGTCAACGCGCACGTGCCAGAGATCGGGTCATCGATCGTCGTGACCGGGTTGTTTGCGGTCACATTCAAGGGGGCCGACGTCGCGATGAAAGCTCAGTACTTCGTGCTGGCGCTGCTCCTGCTCTCGGTGGTCGCGTTTCTCATCGGCGGCTTCCTGAACTTCGACGCGGGCTTGCTCGAGGCGAACATGAGCGCCGACTACGGCCCGAGCGACATGGACGACGGCAAGACGCTCACCTTCATGGTGATGTTTGCGATCTTCTTTCCCGCGGCTACCGGCATCACCGCGGGCGCGAACATGTCCGGCGACCTCAAGGATGCGGGCAAGTCCATCCCCTCGGGCACGCTGATCGCGATCCTGTTCACGGCGAGCGTCTACGCGGTTCAGATCTTCCTCGTCGCCGGCAGCACGGACCGCGTCGCGCTCAAGGCAGACCCCTTCGGCGCCCTGCAGGAGATGAGCATTTTCGGCCCGCTCATCGTCTTGGGCGTCTTTGCGGCCACCCTCAGCTCGGCGCTCGGCAGCTTCCTTGGAGCGCCTCGAATCCTGCAAGCGATGGGGCAGGACAAGCTGATGAAGTCGTTCGAGTACTTTGGCAAAGGGTCGGGCCCCGCCAACGAGCCCCGCCGTGCCACCGTGCTCAGCCTCGTCATCGCGGTCGGGGTGATCTGGGCGGGCGATCTCAACGCAGTCGCTGAGATCATCTCGATGTTCTTCTTGATCGCCTACGGGATGATCAACCTCTCGGCCTTCGTCGAGAGTCGCAGCGGAAACCCCAGCTTCCGCCCTCGGTTCCGATGGTTCCACTGGGGCACCGGTTTGGCGGGCACGATCGCCTGCCTGGTGGTGATGTTCGAGATCAACCAGCGCTACGCGATGGTCGCGATCGCGATCACGGGCATCTTGTACTTCTATCTCAAGAAGCGAGACATCCAGACCAACTGGGGCGACGCCAAGGCCGGGTACATCTTCCAGAACACCCGCGACAACCTGCTTTACCTCGAGACGGCCAAGTTCCACCCCAAGAACTGGCGCCCGATTCTCGCCGCGGTCAGTCCCGATCCGCTGCGCGAGCGAAGACTGGTGCAGATGGGGAGCTGGCTGGAGGCACGCCGCGGTCTATACACAGTGGCCGAGATCCACGCCTCGCACGACCCCGACATCCACGAGCGGCTCGCGTATCGCAAGCGCCGGCAGGACGAACTCAACCGGCATTTAACATCTCTCGACATGGTGGCGTTCGGCGAGGTCGTGGTGGTCGACGACTACAACAAGGGGTTTGCGACGTTCCTGCAGAGCTACGCGATGTCGGGCCTGCGCCCCAACACCGTGCTCGTCGGCATCCCAGAGGCCCTCGATGTGGACGGCCGGGCCCGCTTCCGCGACACGGCCTCGATCCTGCGCGCGTTCGACTACAACACGCTGCTGCTCAAGCCGGGAGAGCTGGCGCTCGAGAAAACACAGCGGGTCATCGACCTTTGGTGGCGGGGTTCGAGAAACGGCAGCCTCATGGCGCTGCTCGCGTACTTGATGAAGCAAGATCGCGCGTGGCGAACCGCGAAGATCCGAATTTTTAGGGCGGTTTCCGAGGCAGGCGCGGAGGCGGAGGCGCGCAGGCACCTCGATCGGCTGCTCACGAATGCGCGTATCGAGGCCGAGGTGCATGTCTTTCACACCGTGGATGCGCCGTCTCGTTTCATCCCCGAGCGGTCCTCGGGCGTTGCCGACCTCGTCATGTTGGGGCTCAGCTCGGGCGATCTCGAGGACTTCCCAGGCTATCTGGCCAACATGGACCCGTTGCTCACGTCGCTGCCGACGACCCTGCTCGTATGGAGCAACGGCGACGCCGACCTGTTCGCTTGAGCCGCCTGCGCGGGCATCGGGTTGACGGTACGCGGGCTGCAACCCGTATCATTGGCCGGTGAGAGGCCGAGGGGGGCGTTGGGGGTTGGTGTCGCTGCTGGCATGTGGCTGCTCGGTGGGAGACTTCGACGACGGCGCAACGTTCGGAGATCCAAACTCCCTTCCGGGCAACGAGGCCTCCACCAGCGGCGCGGTGCAGACGACAGGGGGCACCGAAAACCCGACAGGTTCCGCCGACGACGGATCCACGACGGCCGCCGCGACGGCCGCCGCGACGGGCACGAGTGGAGCGGACTCGGATTCCGAGGCGGCGGAGGAAAGCACCTCAGCTGCGAGCTCCGCCGGCAGTACCGGGACGGGTGCGGAGTGCGGCAACGGAGTCGTGGAGGCGGACGAGGCGTGTGATGGCGAGGACCTCAGCACCATGACCTGTGCGGACATCGGCACATTCGTCGGAGGGGAACTGGCGTGCGACGCCGCGTGTGCGTTCGACACCTCGGGCTGCATGGAGGTCCCGAAGGCGCCGCTCGAGGTCTGCGAGACGATCAACCTGTCCATCCCCGACGTGGGGAACGCGGTCTCGGCTGCGGTCACCGTGCCCGATGGTGGAACGGTCACCGACGCCACCATTGGCGTCACCTTGACGCACACATTCATCGGCGACCTGAGCATCGACGTCGAGCACTTGGGCACCACGGTTCGTGTCTACAACCGAGAGTGTTTTTCCGAGGACGACATGGACCTCGTGTTCGACGATGCTGGGGCGCCGCTGAGCTGTGCCGCGTCGACCTCGGGTCTTGCGACGCTTCCCTCGGCGGCGCTCTCGAGCCTCGATGGCGCGGCTGCGGGCGGGGTCTGGACGTTCTCCTTTCAGGACAACGCCGGCGCTGATCTAGGGACGGTCACGGAGATCTGCGTGACCGTGACGTTTTAGGCGATCCTCACGCGGAGTGAGGGGCTCAGCGTTGGGCCAAGGAGGGCAAGCCTGTGACGCCGGTATCCTCGGTCTCGGTGGCCGCCGGCTGTTCGGGGCTCGGCGCCAACCGGGGAAGATGCCCGCGATGCTGGTTCGCCTCGTCGAGCCAGGGCCGCCATGCCTTCGGCGGGGCCATCGTCACGAAGCTGACTTCACCGCGGCACTCCGAACTCGCATCGATGCAGTGCTCTCGCTGCACGGCGAGGGTGACGATGCCGGCCTCCCAGCTGTCGATCCAGAACGCGCCGGCTTGGATGCCCACCTGCGCGTCGGTGAAGCACTCGGTGTCGACGAGCATTCGAGACAACTCGAGGATGCCTCCGTCCCAGGCTCCGAGGGCTTCGATGGAAGGGCAGTGCGGGTGCTCTGGCCACGGGGTCTCCTGCGCTGTGCAGGCACCTTCCATGGAGCACCGCGGCTGGGAGACGAGCTGCGCCAGCACCTTGCCGGACTGCTTCGACCCATCGAGCCACGTCACGAGATCAAACGACGCTTCGTTCTCGACGCGGGTCACGATCTGCGCGGTGTGGTGTTCACCGTCGGCGTCTGCTTCCTTGAACGCAACGGTGCTGAAGAACGGGCCGACGATGCTGCGCAGCCAGGTGTCGGGCTGGGACTCCAGCGCGAGCTCCCACGGACGCGCGTCATCGGAGCTGACCCGCACCGACTGTTCGACACCAAAGGCAGTCCAGACGATCGTACGGATTTGCACCGCGCTGGGTGCCGGCGCCTCCGTCTGTGCGGCGGCGGAAGTCAAGGCCGTGGTACACGCGAGCAGCAGGGCGAGCATCGTGCTTCCGTCCTACGCTCAACGCTCGCCGAACACCAAAAATGTCGCATCTTCGCCCACCTGAACAAGCGTCTGCGGGCGCCCGAGAGGTCGAGCATACGGCCGACCTCGCGCTGGAGCTGTGGGGTCCGGACGAGCCCGCGATGTTGCAGGCGGGTGCGCGCGCGGTGGTCGGGCTGTTGACCGACGGCGCGGAGGTCTCCGCGAAGGATGCTCGAGTGGTGGAGCTCGAAGCCATCGATGCCGAGGACCGCCTGGTGCGATGGCTCAGCGAGGTTCTCTACTGGGCCAGTGTTGAGGGCTTCCTGGTGGCTCGGGCGGAGCTCGAGGTCACTCCGCAGGGGTTGATCGGGCGAGCGTTCGGTCAGGGGGGCGCGGCGGAGCTGTTGAAGACCGAGATCAAAGCCGCGACGTACCACGACCTACACGTGGTGACGGACGCCGGCCGTGTGATGGCGCGTGTGGTCTTGGACGTGTGAAACAATGACCCCTGCACAGGCGCGGGAACCTTCGTTGCTGGTCTGTGCACCCGGGGGGGTGAAGAGATGAAAACGGTCCAGCTTATTGTCTTGGGAGTCGTGGGAGTCGTGGCTGGTGCTTGTGGCACGGAGGACGGCCGAGCCTCCGCCGGCGCGACGGCGGCCACCCTGGGTTCTCAGACCTCGACCGGTACGGGCGGGACGGGCTCGAATCCCGATGGCACGACGAACGCCAGCCAGAGTGAACCTGGGGGCGAAACGTCCGCGGCCGGAAGCGAGGGTGGGGTGTTGTTCGACCTTCCGCCCGCCGGAGGCGGCGACTCCACGGGTGCGGTCATGGGATGCCGCAACGTCGACTTCTTGTTCGTCATCGATAACTCGGTCTCGATGGAGGACAACCAGGCGGCACTGGTCGGAGCGTTCCCCGGCTTCATGTCGACGATTCAGACCACGCTCGACCCCGCGAGCCAGTTTCAGATCTTGGTGACGGACACCGACGAGTGGGGGCGCTGCAACACCGGCAACCCATGGTCGGGCATGGACCCCTCGGACGGCACCTGCGACAACTACATTCGCAAGACGGTCTTCGAGGAGTGCGACCGGGTCCGAGGTGCGGGCGTGAACCATCCCGCGGGCCAACACGCCACCAACGCGCCGTGCAACTTCGCCTCCGGGAAGCGCTTCATCGACTCGACCGAGCCAGACCTGGGCGCGGCGTTCTCGTGCGCCGCGACGGTCGGCGCGGCCGGCCACCCCTCGGAGCGACCGATGGAGAGCATGGTCGAGGCGTTGTCTCCGGCCCTGGCCACCGTCGGAGGGTGCAACGACGGATTCCTGCGCGACGACGCGCTGCTGGTGGTCAGCTTCCTCAGCGACGACCCCAACAAGGAGGACGATGGCGTCGCGATGGACTGGTACCAAGCGGTCGTCGACGCCAAGGGTGGGGACCCCACCTCAGTGGTCGTGCTTGGCTTGACCCCGGCCTGGGAGGGCTGCCGAGGAGCCGATGCGCAGCCGCACTGGGTGGAGTTCATCGATCTTTGGGGCGAGCAGGGCCTGCACGGGGACATTTGCGGCAGCGCAAACGACTACGTCACGTTCTTCGAATCCGCGGTCTCGACGATCGCCGAGGCCTGCGACAACTTCGAGCCCCCGGGCTGAATTGCTCAAGGTCGCCGACCGCACTCAGTGACCGCGGCGGGTGATCTCGTTCTTGCGGGCTGTGGCGTCCTGCGTTCGCGCGGCCTTGTTCGTCGGTCCGCCGTCCTCGAACGATGCCGCGGTGAACCACACCGTCGTGCTCGTGCCGTCGGGGTCGCGCGGCTTGGTGGGTCGGGTGTCGGCCAGGTCATCGACCTCGGGCTGGTTGTTGCGCACGTCGTCGATGTGGCTGAAGGCGAACTGGAATCCGCCGTCGATCGATTCGATGACACTCTGGGTCATGTCGAGGAACATCGGCGGGGGCATCTCGTCGAGTCCGGACTGCACTCGCTGCAGCGCCTGGTCCAAGATGGCGTAGCGGCGCAGAATGCTGCGCTTGAGCGGAGCGTTCTCGGTCCCCTCGAACACCAGGCTCAGGGCTCGCTGCGCGCGGCGGTGCCCAACCGAGATTGCGACGACCAGATCGTGCAGCACGTTTCGAGACGGCTGACCCAGCGCGGCGCCCAGGCGTGCCGCAAGGAAGGACGCCACGGACTTGCGATCTTCGATCAGAACTTCTGCGGGGGCCAGAGCCACGGAATCAGCCGCAACGGTAGCAAGTTCCTCGAGGCTCGCGGATCCACCTCGCACTCGCGACCCAGGGGTGCTAGCCCTCGCGCGTTGCCATGACGGCGAATTTCGAACGCGTCGACGACTATCGGTGGTGCATTCCGCAGCACCGAGGGATGCGCGTGCCTGGGTTGGTGTTCTCCACCGAGGCGATGCTCTCGAGCATCAAGGACGATCGCAGCCCCGAGCAGGTCGTCAACGTCGCGCACCTGCCGGGTATCGTCGGTCACAGCCTCGCGATGCCGGATATGCATTGGGGCTACGGATTCCCCATCGGCGGCGTCGCAGCCTTCGACCCCGACGAAGGCGTGCTGTCCCCCGGCGGTGTGGGATACGACATCAATTGCGGCGTGCGGTTGATGCGCAGCGACATCCCGCGCGAGCAGGTCTCCGGCGTCTTGGCCGAGCTTGCGACGGCGCTGTACCGAGAGGTTCCGTGCGGGGTGGGCACCAAGAGCGAGCTTCGGTTGAGCAAGCCCGAACTCGAAGACGTGCTGCGCGAGGGTGCGGGCTGGGCCGTCGGGCGTGGCTATGGCACCGACGACGACCTCGCGGTGCTCGAGGAAGGCGGGGTGATGGCCGGCGCCGACCCGGACAAGGTCTCGCCGCGCGCCAAGGATCGCGGTCGGCCTCAGCTGGGCTCGCTCGGCTCGGGCAACCACTTCTGCGAGCTCGGGTACGTGGCCGAGATCTTCGATGAGGCCAAGGCGCGGGCGTTCGGTCTCGAGCTCGGCA
>CAYGTG010000404.1:0-7236 GCA_964352485.1 uncultured Nannocystaceae bacterium
CTCTGGGGGCGGCTCGGGCTCTGGGAGCGGAGCGCTGAGCATGCTGCGGATGAGCACGCCGAGCGATTCCAGCATCAGGCCTGCGTCGTCCTGGGCCGGCAGCGTACGGACCCACGGCTGCGGGTCCTCCTCGCGCCGGATCGCGACGTCGACCGAGCCGTCGGCATGCCGCATCAACTCCACGCGTACGGCGGCTGGAGGCCAGGGGCGATCGTCCGGTGCGAAGTCGACGTGGACCTCGTAGCCCAGATCTGCGAAGTGACCTTCGAGCGCTCGCTGGACCGTGGCCTCCGCCAACCCGAGCTCGGAGGTGCTGCGGACCACCACGAACTCGGTCGCGTCCGCCTGGGTCTGTGAGACCGCGGGCAGGGTCAAAAAGGTCGCAAGCGCGAGGACGGGCGCCAACACGGGTGAAGCACGGTACCCCACCCACTTCGCGGGCCGCGGTTCGGTCGTCCTCATTTATCTCGACCACCCGCCGGAGAATCCTGGGCGCCACGGGGGTCGCGCACGCTACCCGATTCGCCTCTGTGGCCTGGCTCGATCTTTTCTTCATCGGTTCGGACGCTGGCGGCTCCACGAGATCCACGAGATGGACCGGAGCCAACAGCGACTGCGACGAAGAACTTTCATGCGGATGATGGGGATCGGGATGGGGGCCCCCTTCGCCGCGCAGATGGCTTCATGGGTTCACGCGGACCCGGGCGACCGTCCGGTACGACTGATGGTCTTCTATGTTCCGCACGGTTGGCCGATCGAGGCCGTCGATCCCGGCGGCCAGGGCACGGGCTTCTTCACCGGTGACGTACTCTCTCCGCTCGCACCGGTTGCGGACCAGGTCACCGTGGTGCGCGGCGTCGGGATGAACGACGGCGCCACCAACCACGCCGCGATCCGGGCGGTGCTCACCGGACGCGCCGAAGGCGGAGACGACGACTCGGTCGACCGCCGCATCGCTGAGGCGCTGGGCGTGCAGGCGCACGTGTTGGGCACGGTCCCCTACGCATCGTTCGCCGGCTTCAGCGTGGACTCGTTCCTCACCAAGCACGGCGGCGCATGGGTACGCCCGGTGGAAGACCCCGTGGACGCGGCCGACACCCTCCTGGGCTCGCTCGGTTCCGGAGCAGACCCCGAGGGCGGGCCGACCGATGCCGACTTTCGCCGCCAGGCTCTGGCGCTGACCGAACGCGAACTCGAGGTGATGCACGATTCGATCTCCGGACTTACGTCCGAGCAAACGAAGCTCTCGATCCATCTCGAAGCGGTTCGTACACTCAAGGCCGGGGGTGGAGGCGGCCCGAATCTCGTCACCTGCGACGAGCGCCCCCGACTCCCGGCTGTCGATGCCATGCAGGGCCTCGACGCGCTCGACCCCGCCAACTTTGGACGGGTGCTCGACGGACATCTCGAGGTGATTGCCGCCTCGCTCATTTGCGGAACCGCTCAGGTGGTCACGCTGCAAAACATGTACGTCAACGGGCAGGTCCCATTCAACTTCGCGGGCGGCCCAGGCATCGCCAAAGGGCACCACGATCCGATCTCGCACTCATGGGACGCCGCAGGACGGACCGAGTTCGCGACCTGCCAGCGCTGGTTCTTCGAGCGACTGATGGAGAAGGTGATCACGCCGCTGTCGGGCACGCCGGATCCCTCGGACTCCGATCCCAACAACATGGTCCTCGACAACACGCTGATCTATGTCTGCTCGGAGATCAGCGACGGTGCGAACCACAACTCGGACGCTTCGCAGGTGTGGGTGGACGGGGTTGGCTACGACAACTACCTGCCGCAGGTGCTCATCGGGGGCGGTGGGGGCTGCATTCGCAGCGGGGAGGTCATCAACGCGCCGGGACGCTCCAACCTGGAAATGCTCGCCACGGTCGCGGAGGCGATGGGCGTCGGCGGGCTGTCGATCGGCGGGCAGACGCCCGAGGTCATTGGGGAGGTGTTGGCATGAACTCGTTGCGCTGCATGATGTTGGTGAGTGTCGCGGGCGCGGGCTGCTACGGCGGCACGGATGCGGCTGGAGATACGGACGGAACTGGGCAGACCGAAGGTGCGGAGTCCGGTGACGAATCTGGTGGTGCCCAGGGGGGCGACACCGACGATGATGACACCGGGGGCGAACCCGCGGCCCGCTGTGCGTCGTCGAAGATCGGCCCGCCGCTGCTGCGACGGCTGACCCAGGCCGAGTTCGATGCCACCGTGCGCGTGGTCTTCCCCCCGATCGCGAGCACGTTTGAAGGTGTGTCGGTGGGTGCCGACACCACCAGTGCGCTCGGCTTCCGCAACGATGCTGGGTCACTTCTGGTGGGCGAGCAGACAGCCGCGGAGATCTTGTCCACCGCGGAGGACGTGGGTGATGCGATCACCGATGCTTCGGTCTTCGCTGCCGTGCTGCCGTGTTCCAGCGAAGCGCCCGACGAAGGATGTGCGCGGACGTTTGCACACGAGTACGGCGCCCGGTTGTTCCGGCGCCCACTCTCGGGTGAAGAGGTGGATCGGTACGTGAGCCTGCACGCCGCGGTGTCCGGCGACTCCGACTTCACGACCGGCATCAAGTGGATGCTGGTCTCAATGTTTCAGTCGCCACACGTCGTGTACCGCTCTGAACTCGGCGAGGAGGTTGGCGATGGCACGCGGGCGCTGACCGGTTGGGAACTCGCGACCGCGCTCGGCTACAACTACGCAGGGCAACCTCCCTCGGATGCGCTGCGAGCGTTGGGCGAACAAGGCGCGCTCGCAGATCCCGACGCTCGGGTCGAGCAGGCCCGCATGCTGCTGGCGACCGAGGCCGGTCGCGAAGGTGTGCACCGCTTCTTCGAAGACTGGATCGACTACCCCGAGGTCGCGCTCGAGACCCGGCCCGACACGCCGGAGTTCGAGGCCGTACGTGGGGCGCTGGTGCAGGAAACCCGGCGCTTCATCGAGACGGTCATCCTCGATGACGAGGGCGATGTCGCGTCCTTGCTGCTGGCCGACTACACGAGCCTGGACCCCGAGCTTGCCGCCTACTACGGCTGGGGGAGCGGTTCGGCCGAAGGCGAAATTGTGCCGCGACCCGAGGACTGGGGCGTGGGCTTGCTGGCCCAAGGTTCGATCCTCGCCGCGAATGCGCAGATCGACGCATCTTCGCCGACGCAGCGCGGCCTGTTGGTCTATGAGCGGTTGCTGTGCAACGAGCGCCCTCCGGTACCCGAGGACATCCCTGCGATCGAGGCTCCTGAGCCAGGCGTGTCGACAACCCGGCAGCGCTACGAGGAGTCCCACATGGCCAATGCCGGGTGCCGGTCGTGCCACGCATTGTTCGACCCGATCGGGTTCGCGTTCGAGCACTTCGGGCCACAGGGGCGCTACCGGCCCGACGAAGGGGGGCTGCTCATCGACGCGAGCGGTAACATTCCGCTCGGCGTCCTCGAAGAGGAGGTCGCATTCGAGGGGCTGACCGACCTTGGTGAAACGCTTGCGTCGCTGCCCCAGGTCACCGACTGCGTCAGCGGGCTGACGGCGGCGTACGTGTTTGGCGGGGCGGGCGGACAGTCCTGCCTGGCCGAGGATGCTCGCACCTCGCTCGCCGAAGGAGAGATCGGCATGGTCGAGTTCATTGCAGAGCTGGCCGCCGCACCCCACTTCAGCATCCGGCGACCGTAGCGAAGGGTGCACCTCACCCGAAGGTGCGGCCCGAGAACAGGGGGACGGGGGAGCCGGCCGAGGGGGGTTCGTCGTCTCCGATCGGGAGCCTGTCTCCTTGGCCGAGCTGTCCTGCTTCGTTGTCTCCCCAACACCACAGCTCGCGCGTTTGGAGCCACGCGCAGGTCGAATACGAAGCACTTCCGATCAATAGGGCGGGCGCCGGCAGCTCGACCGGGGGCGGCGGTTCTCCGCCGAGCTCTTGTCCGATGTCTTCGTTCGTCCCCGCCCCGTTGGCGCCCCGAAATCCGGACCCTGAGCACCGGACCTCGCCGACGTTGGACAGCGCGCAAATGTGCTGGGCGCCCACCGTAACCGAGACCGTGCTCAGCCCGAGCGGAACCCGCACCGGAAGGTCGCTGGCCCCTCCAAGTACGTCGGTGAGGTCACCGGTTCCGAGTTGTCCGGCCGAGTTGCCACCCCAACAGTAGAGTTCACCGAGCGGACTGACCCAGCAGGTGCTCGAGTTCATCGCCAAGGCATCGATGTCGGAGACGACCGAAGTCTCGACAATGCTCGGCGGCATCTCGCCCTGCTCGTCGCCGATATTATCGTTGGGGTTGAGGCCAACACCCAGGATGCCCTGGTCGTTGCTTCCCCAACAGCGGACCTCGGACGTCCGCGACGCCGCCGCGCAGCAGCTGTTCGGACCGCAGGTGAGGAGGTCGGGGGGCAGCTTGCCGAGGTCGACCACAGGTGCGGGGACCAGGATGTTGGGGACGATATCGTCCGTGTTCCCTTGGCCGGGACCGCCAAAGTTCCCCCGCCCCCAGCACCGGACGTCTCCGCTCTCGAAGAGCGCGCAGTTGTGGTCGGATCCGGAGGCGATCGAAACCGGCGTTTCGGTCCCAACTTCAATGGCTGGCGGTGGCATCTCGCCTGGCTCATCTCCGAGGGTGGCTTGCACGAGGCTCCCCCAACAAGTGATCTCGCCGCCGACAAGGAGAGCGCACGCTTGGGCATCGCCAACGTCGAGCGAGGCAACGGGTCCTCCGAGTTCGAGGGGCCCAACCGGGCGTTCGTCTGGGCTGTCCCCAATGTTCTCGGTGTTTCCGGCGCCGAGCTGCCCGATGCTGTTGTCGCCCCAGCAAAACACCGACCCGGCCCGGCTGAGCACGCAGAAGTGCGCACCCGCGCCGTGGATCTCGACGACCTCCGAGGGGAGACAATCCTCGTCACAGCCGTCATCGTTGGCGAGGTTCCCGTCATCACAGGCCTCGTCTGGATCGAGCGTGCCGTCGCCGCATGCACCAGCAGCGTCGGCCGTGGTCCCCATGCTGTCGGTGCTCTCGGCCGAGCTTTCTGTGTCGGAGTTCTGGGTGCTGGACGCGGTCGCGGCGGTCAGACTCCCGGTACCCTGGTCGGCGCCGGTGGACGAGGTCCCCGCGGTCTCCGAGCCTTGCTCTGGGTTGTAGTTTGCAAAACAGCCCACCAGACACAGCGCCGGGACCACGCCTGCGGGAAGGAACATCGGTCGACTCCACGAGAACGAGGAGCAGCCGTCAGTACGTCCCGCGGAGGTCACCGGCTCCATGGTAGCAACGTCACTGGTGCAGGAGGCCGCTCCGCTTTCGGTCGATGACGACGGCGACGAAGCGGGCGGACAGGATGGGCCTCAGAACAGCCCGGACCGGGCAGCGGAAGCCACGAGCACCGATCCGGCAGACTGCACCGTCGAGTCGTTGTGGCCGAGGGTGACGGCTCCGTCGCGGCTCGAAAGTGCGCGAGGTCAGGGCAATCATGGACGCGCTCTCTCGGGCATTCGGTTCGCGAATCGATGCCGCTGGCAGGTGATGATCTGTGCAGTCGCGGACCTGTCCATTAGGGGCACTTTTCAGCGAGATCTCTTGGCAAGAGATCTGCTAGATCAGATCTCCATTCGCACGATCCCGGGATCTGATCGCCGATCTTCTTTCGAGGGTGCGTTGAACGATCCCTGAAAACACTACGGAATCGCCAATGCACCTGAACGCAACGCATCTAGCGTCCGCGATTCGTCGTCGGTAGATCCAAGGGCATGCATCTGACGACGCTGGTCGAACTCCTCGAGCGTGACGTGGGCAGCAGCGCTTCCACCCGAGCCAAGCTGGCCGAACTCCTGGCGGAGCGGGGCGACTCTCGGGGCGCGAACATGCAGTCCCGAATCGCCCATCGGATGAGGCAGCAGGGACCCGGGCGCAAGAGCGACGCATAGCGCCGCAGGAGCGCCTGCCCACATCAGGGGCGCTGTACACATCGGCCCATGATTCACGTCCCGAGTGACGCTCGCGCGCGACCTCCTGGACAACACGATCGCAGCACGCGGTCATTGCTATCCTCGCGCGGGTGGGATTCGGAAGCCGGCGGCGCTTCTCCAAGGGCGTTGCAGCCGCGCTGGCCTCGTTGGTTTGTGGATGTGTGCGCGTTGCCGAGCGCCCCACAACGCTGGTCTCGGGCAAAGCTCGAGCCGCTGCCTTGGCCGACCGGTTCGTGGTGGTCTGCTGGAACATCCACAAGAACGCCGAGGCTGCGGCCGCACTCGCTCAACTCGCGCCTGAGGCGGACCTGGCTCTGCTGCAAGAGTCGACCCTCGCAGGCCCGCCCGGCCACGCCACGCTCGTGGTCGCGTTCCGGCGCGCTCGCGATGAACGTCCGGCCGGCGTGATGACGATGAGCCAAGCCACCCCGACCTCCAGCACGGCCCTGCTCTCGGACACCCGCGAGCCGCTCGTCCACACGCCAAAGTCCGCGTTGGTGACGAGGATACCCCTGGCGCGCGGGGGTGCGTTGCTGGTGGCCAATGTACATGGCGTGAACTTCCGCCGCGCTCAGGCGCTGGCCGGACAACTCCAGGAACTCGATCCACTGCTGCGCGCGCACGCTGGACCCGTCATCGTCGCCGGAGACTTCAACACGTGGAGTCGCGCACGGCGGGACGTGCTGTCAGAGTTTTCCGAGCGCCATGCCCTCACGAGCGTGTTTGTGGGCGCAGACGCCCCGCGGCTGGACGCGATTCTCTACCGTGGCCTACGCCCGGAGAGCTCGCGGGTGATTCCGAGTCGGCACTCGGACCACGACGCGCTCCGCGTAGGGTTTGTCGTGGGTGTGGCGGCGCCGTCGTCGAGCGTCCGGCCCCCCCGCCGGATGGCGGATCAACCCGCCTGGTAGACTTCGGACATGGGAAAACTATTAGCTTGTCCGTCGTGCAGTGCTCACGTCCGAGTCTCCGAGTCGTCTTGTCCACACTGTGATGTCCGTCTTCGCAACGAGCGTGGCGTGGTCATTCGAACGGCCGGTGCCGTGCTGATGGGCTTGAGCCTGACTGCCTGTCCCGCCGATGACGAGGGGGATGACACGGGTGCCGGCACGGCCACCACCGCCACGGGCAGCACGACCGCGCCCGGAAGCACGACCGAGCCCGGGAGCACCTCCGACGGCACGAGCACGGAACCCGATCCGAGTTCTTCATCGTTTGGCGGCGCGGAGTACGGTGTGGCGGAGACTGGCGATTTCACCACCAGCACCGGCGGCAGCTCGGGAACCGGCGACACCGACACCGACACCGAC
>CAYGTG010000405.1:0-7235 GCA_964352485.1 uncultured Nannocystaceae bacterium
GTCCCCCATTATCGGCTTACTTTTGAAGAAAAAGCGGTATCGCAGGGCATGTTTCTCGGCGCAAATTAGCGAATGCCTGGAAACCTCGGCCCATGGTGGTCCGGGATCGGCCTGAGGCGTCCGAGCGAGGGACAGTGCTCCGACGGCCTCTGTGGCCAGTGGGTCGCCTGCTTGCGTCCTACGGCTCGTCGTCTGCGTCTTCGCCCCGGCGGGGCAGCGGCGCGAGCAGGGTCTCGACGTCTTCTTCGGAGAGGCTGAACCCGGTGCGCCCCGCGGTCCGACCCGCGTCGGCCTGAACGGCCTGCGCGAGGGCCCGCTTGTGCTCTTGGAGAGAGAGGATTCGCTCTTCAACGCTCCCTTCGCAGACCAGCCGATAGACGGTCACCGGGCGCTCTTGCCCGATGCGGTGCGTTCGGTCGATCGCCTGCTGTTCGACCGCAGGGTTCCACCAGGGATCGTAGAGGATGACGGTGTCGGCCGCGGTGAGGTTCAACCCGGTCCCGCCAGCCTTCAGCGAGACGAGCATCAGCGGGACCTCCTTGGCCTGGAACCTGTCAACGAGCGGCTGGCGCTTGCGGGTCCGTCCCGTCAGCATCAGGTAGGGCTGGCTCTTGGCGTCCAAACGCCCCGCGATGAGGTCGAGCATCTTGGTGAACTGCGAGAACACCAGGACTCGGTGACCTGATGCGAGCAGCGGCTCGAGCAGCGACATGAGCTCCTCAATCTTGGAGCCCTGCTCCGGAGGATCTTCGATCCGCGGGGCCAAGCGAGCGTCACAGCAGATCTGGCGCAGCCTCAGCAGGGCCTCGAGCACCACGATGCGGCTCAGGCCCAGCCCCTTGGCGCGCAGGGCTTGGCGGACCTCGTCGCTGACCACCCGCCGCACGGACTCGTAGATCTCGCGCTCGCGCGGGCTGAGGATCACGCTGCGAACGACCTCGGTCTTCGGCGGCAGCTCCTCGAGGACGGCGTCCTTGGTGCGCCGAAGCAGGAACGGGGCGACGCGGCGACGAAGACCGCCGACGGCATCGGCCGCACCTCGCTCTGCGGGGCGCGCGTAGGCCCGGCTGAACTGCGCCTGCGAGCCGAGCAAACCCGGAGCCACGAAGCGAAAGATGGACCACAGCTCCAACAGGCTGTTCTCGATCGGAGTACCGGTGAGCGCGAGACGCTGGCGGGTGCGAATCGCTCGCGTCGCGCCGGCGATCTTGGCACGAGGGTTCTTGATCGCCTGGGCCTCGTCGAGCGCGACCACGTGATACTGCGTCTCGCGGAGCACGTCGTCGCGCAGCAGGGTCGCGTAGCTGGTCAGCACCACGTCGAACTCGTGAATGCGATCGACGGTATCGGCCCGATCGGGCCCGTGGGCCATCCCAATCCGCAGCGCGGGCGTGAACAGCTGGGACTGCTGCGCCCATGTCCCGAGCACGCTGACCGGAGCGACGACCAGACATGGGCGATCGAGACGGCCAGCCTCCCGCTCGGCCAGCAGGTGCGCGAGCACCTGAACCGTCTTTCCCAGGCCCATGTCATCGGCGAGGACGCCGCCGCAATGGGTCCGTTGCAGGAGCTGAATCCAGGCCAGTCCCACACGCTGGTAGTCCCGCAGCTCGCCACGGAATCCGTCGGGGACGATGGCGTCATCGGGACCCACGCCGTCGACGAGAGTCTGCCCGAGGGTGGCGAGGGCGTCGTTGCCCTGCCAGCGGTCGACGTCGAGCTGAGCCAGCCACGCTGCATCATAGGTGGAGGCGCGCAGGCGCAGGTTGGGCCCGCCCCGGGCGTCGGTCATCGAGACGAGGCCGTCGAGCAAGCGCTGCACCTTCTCGGCAGGAACCCGAAGCAGCGTACCGTCGTCGAGACGAAGCGTGACCGAGGCTCCCACGACGATGCGGTCGTGCTGCAGTCGTCCGGCCGAAATGGCATCGAGCAGAACCGGCAGGAGATTGACGCGACGTGGGCCATCGGGGCCTTCAACATCGACTCCAAGTTCGAAGGAGAACCAGCCCTCGGGATCCGGGTCGTCGTCGATGTCGACGTACCAAGCGGAAGGCTCGGTGGGGGCGAGCGCCTCGGGGGCGGAGCCGGTTCGCTGCCAACCTCGGGATTCGAGCACCGGCAGGACGTCGAGCAAGGTGAGCCATCCGTCGGCATCGAGCGCGGCCGAGCCGTCGCCCGCGGGCGCGGGAAGGCCCAAGTCCTCCCAAGAACTCAGGGCGAAGCGCTCCGCCTCAGAGTCGCGCGGGCTGACCCGAAGCACCGAGCCGTCCCAGGCGCAGATGTCCGAGGCGCCCCCGTGAAGGGGTACCGAGACCTCTCCGTATCGAAACGCGATGACCGGACATCCGTCGCTGTGGCTGTCGGGGAGATGCAGGACCGGGGTGAGGCGGGTGAACCCGGACTCCACGGCTCCGAGCAGGGGCGGGGGCAGCCCGAGCGCTTCGACGCGGGCGCGGAGGTCATCGCCGGGGTCGACTTCGATGGGGATGTCGGCGGATTGGTAGACCGCGTGGAGCCGGCGCAGGGAGAGCGAGGTCTCCAGCGGTCCGCACGCGCCCGTTGCGGGGTCGACCCAGACCGGGGCGTCGAGGGGAAGCGCGACGTGCTCTGGGTTCTGCGCGGTGAGGCGCAGGTGCTGGGTGCCGTCGGGCGCCGGATGCCACTGGGTCTGGCTCGACTGCACGGTGTCGGTCCAGCGCAGCGGGGGTCCTCCCCACCGCTGCCATCGGACCCGGCCGGTCTGTTCAAATCGCCGAAACAACGCGGTCGCGCCTTCGCCCGGTGGCAACGTTTCGTCGTCTTGGGGGGCGAGGGTACGCAGCGTGTGCCACAGGTCGAGATCTTCGCGCAGGACCCCGGCGGGGATGACGGTTTGGGCGGAGCTCACCACCAGTCGGGCCGTCCGCGGTTTGCTGCGGCCGTCTTCGCGAAGGGGTCCAACGCGGGGCGCAATGCGGACCCGCCACCCGTCGACCCGCTGCAGCCCGATCACATAGCGGACCTCACGCCCGGCCGGCTCGGGAAGCTCGGGAACGGGCAATCGAGGCAGGATGCGGGCGTTTCCATCGGCCGTTTCGGACTCGGCCAGCGCAAGCCAGTCGATCAGCGCCTTGCGGGTCGCCACCTCTTTGGCGAGCGATGCGTCGGCGAGGGTGTGCAGCGCGGCCGCGAGGTGGCGGCAGTCGTAGCGGCTGTCGCACGTGCACTGCCCGTGGACGGCGGTGCGCGCGAGCTGAAACTCGACCGTCTGCGGCCGTGCTTCTCCGACCTTGGCCGTGTACCAGCCCCGCATGCCGTCTGCCTCGACACAGGACACCACCGAGCCTCCCTTGGCGTCTTCGAGCCCTCGTTTCCAGACGATGGGCTCGAACTGGCGCGATAGGGCGTCGAGGTCGAGTTCGAATTCGATGTCACTCATGCGGTGCGTTCAGCCGCGGCCCGAGGCACGGCGGCATTCGCCCGCCGGAGGGGCCGCGCAAATGCAGGTCGCGAGAATTTCTGCCCACCCATCCACCCCGACACGCCGCAACGCGCTGGAGCCCAAGACCTCCTAGGTCCGGACGGTCCAGACGGCTGTGGGCTCGAAGTGTTGGCCGGGGGTTCGGTCACGAGGCGGGAGGATACCCCTTACGGAGGCTTCGAGGAGCCCCTGGCCGTTTCGCCGGTCGCGGCTAGCGCCCGTTGGGGTTGTAGCTCATCCAGTTCAGCCCGTTGGAGCGGTTGACAAGGTCGTTGTACGCGCGGCTGACCTTGTCCGGAGAGCCTTCCACCATCCACCCCGCGCTTCCGCCGAGGCGCTGGAGCTCAGACTTGGAGAATCCCCTGTCGTCGCGCTTGCGGCGCATGAGCTCCTTCGACGCCTTGAGATAGCTCTCCGCCGTGTCGATGAAGGAGTCGAACATCATCACCGTGTCGGCCTCGGCTTCGTTGGCCTTGACATACTTGTCCGCTTCTTCGAGCGCGGCATCGTAGGCGTTGAGCGCCTTGTCGAACCGCGCCAGGTCAAGCGCGTCGAGCGTGGGTGCGTCCCCCGCTGCCATGAGCTTCTTGGCTGCAGCCATGACGTTCGCTTGCTGGAATCGAAGCTTGCGACCCTCGTCCTTCTCGAGCTGGTCGAGGCGTCGGACCTGGAGGGCGTCGTTCTGCTCGCTGACGGCCTTTCGAAGCGCCTGGTCGGCATCTTGGAACGCCCCGATCGCCTTGGCCAGCCCATCGTGCATTTCCTTGCCTTTGGCGAAATCGTCGTCCTTGTAGTCGTCGCGGTCGTAGTACTCGTGCGCGTCGTGGATCAGGGGCTGGACAGCCTTGTAGGCCGCCAGCCACTCGGTCCCCGCGTTCTCGAGGCCCTCGTCATGGGGCTCGGAACCGTTCGCGGTCGCGATGCCCTCGACGCACGTGGCGTTGAGCTCGTGGTCGTAGATCCCGTAGACGTTGCGCTCTTTGCCGGTGACGCCCTCTTCGATGTTCACACAACTCGCGTAGCGGTCGGCGGCATCGAGAACCGAGGACGAGGGTCCGTTGATGCAGCCGATGTAGCCCTCGAGTTTGATGCCGAGCTTGTCGTCCTCGGTGAGGTCGGCGGTGGCGGCCGCGTTGCTCGCCTCGCCGACAGCCTCGGCCCCCTTCTCCAGGAGGTCGGTGACCTGATCACAACCCCCGGCGGGGAGGGCGAGGAGGAACGCGAGGGCGGGGGCGAAGGTTTGTGAACGGAGCATGGCGAGTGCGAGGCCGGGACGTGCGCAGTGTCCTACGATTCAGCGCAGCGCGGTACCGCACCCCAAAACCACGAAAAAGACCGCCGTGCATGGCGGTCTTTGGGGCGCTGCGCGAAAGAGCGCGCTACATCCGCTCGAAGATGCCAGCCGCACCCATGCCCCCGCCGATCCACATCGTGACCATCGCGTAGCGGCCTTGACGCCGGTGTAGCTCGTGGACCGCGGTGGCGGTGAGCTTGGCACCGGTGCACCCCAGCGGGTGACCCAGCGCGATGGCGCCACCGTTGGGGTTGACCTTGTCCATGTCGAGCCCGAGCGTGCGGATGACGGCCAACGACTGGGCGGCGAAGGCCTCGTTGAGCTCGAAGACGTCGATGTCGGCGAGCGAGAGTCCGGTTTGCTTGAGCACCTTGGGGATGGCCTCGATGGGACCGATGCCCATGACGTCGGGCGCGACCCCGGCAACCGCAAAACCGACGAAGCGGGCCAGCGGGGTCACGCCGAGTTTATCAGCCTTGGCCTTGCTCATCACGACCGAAGCGGCGGCGGCGTCGTTCATCTGTGAGCTGTTGCCCGCGGTGACGCTGCCCTTGGCGTGAAAGGCGGGTCGCAAGCCGGCGAGCGCTTCCATGCTCGTGTCTGCACGCGGGCCTTCGTCGACCTTGTGCGTCGTGCCCTCGGCCGTGGTGATCGGCACGATCTCGTCGGTGAACTTGCCCCCTTCGATCGCCGCGACGGCGCGCTTGTGGCTTTCGATCGAGAACGCGTCCTGATCTTCGCGGCTGATCTCGAAGCGCTTCGCCACGTTCTCGGCCGTGAGTCCCATCGAGATGTAGTACTCGGGGTGGTTCTTGACGATGTTGAGGCTGAGCGTGGCCTTGTTGCCACCCATCGGCACCATGCTCATCGACTCGACGCCGCCTCCGATGCCGCAGTCGATCACGCCCAGCTGGATGCGCTCGGCCACGGTTGCGATCGCCTGCAGGCCGGAGCTGCAGAAGCGATTGATGGTGATCGCGGAGCTGGAGTCGGGCAGGCCAGCGCCCAGCCCGATCATGCGCGCGATGTTGAGGCCCTGCTCGGCCTCGGGCATGGCGCAACCCATGACCACGTCATCGACGATCTCCTTGGGGAAGTTGTCGCCGAGCGAGGCCAGCACGGTCTTGAGCATCTCGATCGAAAAATCATCGGGACGCGTATTTCGCAGCACGCCCTTGCCGGCCTTGCCCACGGCAGTACGGCGGGTCGCAACGAGAACGGCTTCTTGGAATTGAGGCATCTGAAATCCTTTGTTCGCGGTGAAAGCCGACGCACGGCGGCGGCTCGCAGGGAAGGGAGCCCCGGAGCTGGCTCGGCCAGTCCGGGGGAAGGGGCGGCGAAGCCCCTTCCGGATTAGTTCCGCAGGGGTTTGCCGGTCGAGAGCATGGCGGCCATGCGGTCTTTGGTTTTCTGCGTGCCGCAGAGGCTGACGAACGCCTCGCGCTCGAGGTCGAGGATGTCCTGCGCGGTCTTGGTGGCGCCGGAGGTCTCCATGCCGCCCGAGAGCACGTGGGCGATCTTTTGGGCGACGAGCTGGTCGTGCTCGGAGGCGTAGCCACCCCAGGCGAACATCTGCGCGCCCATCAGGAAGCTGGAGCCGCGCGAGGCGCCAATGACGGTCAGCGGCGCGTTGCGGTCGGGCGGTACGAAGCCGGCCTCGGCCATCCCGATGGCTTTCTTCTTGGCTTCGGCGATGACGCGGTTCTTGTTGAAGACGATGGTCTGGTCGGCACCGATGAAGCCGCCGGCCTTCGCCTCATCGGCGCTGGTGGCCACGGTGGCCGCGGCCGCGGCTTCGAATCCCCGCCGAACCCAGGGGTAGGGGTCGCCACCTGGAACCTGTGCCGCCCACTCGCTTGCGCGTCGGACGATCTCCTTGAGACCACCGCCGGCCGGCAGCACGCCGACGCCGATCTCGACCAGGCCGATGTAGCTCTCGGCGGCCGCCACGGTTGCGTTGCCGTGCATGACGGTTTCGCAGCCGCCGCCCAGCGCCATCCCGTGCGGCGCGGTGACCACCGGAATGTCGCTGTGGCGCACGGTCATCAGAGCCTGCTGCAGATCGTCCACGGCCTTCTCCAGCTCGTCCCATTTGCTCTGTCCGGCGAGGGCCAGGATCGAGAAGAGGTTGGCACCGACGCAGAAGTTCTCGCCGTTGTTGCCGATGACCACGCCCCGGATGCCACGCTTGTGCGCGTCGGTGACGGCGCTGAGCATCATGTTGCCGATGCCATCATCCAGCGCGTTCATCTTGGAGTGGAACTCGACGCAGGCGATGCCGTCGCCCAGATCGACCAGGCTGGCCGAAGCGTTGGTCTCGATGACCTTGCCCTGCTCCTTGAGCGCGGAGAGCACCAGGATGCCCGCGGGGGAGGGGACCGGTTCGAACGCCTTGCGCTCGGGGATGAACATGGTGCGCTCGGCTTGAGGGCCGTCGTACCAGGTCGCGTCGTCACCCTTGGACTTCAGCAGGGCCGTGGC
>CAYGTG010000406.1:0-7232 GCA_964352485.1 uncultured Nannocystaceae bacterium
GACCCGCCAACAGGGATCCAACCAAACCGCCGCTTCCGGTCAGTACGTCGCGGATCGAGGTGACCCGGCCCAGCCGTGACACGGGCGCAGCGCGCTGCCACCACAGCTGATGCGTGGTGATCGTCGCAAGGTCGGACGCGTACATCAGGAGCGTCCCGGCGATGAGGACTCCTGGTGTCGAACCCGCCGACAGGGTGAGCATGGCCACGGCCCCCGCTACCGAAGCGGCGACGATCCACCGAAGCGGGCGCTCGACCCGCGCAATGACCAGCAAGATTCCGGCGAGGGCGAAGCCGAGCGTTCCAGCTCCCATGACAAGCCCGACGAGTTCCGCGGTTCCGTGGGCAAGCACCAGTGGGTGGATCAACACTCCGAGCGCATCGATGGAGCAGCGCCGAGCAAACACCAAGAAGATCAGGGCGATCATCACCGGGTTTGATCCGAGCAAGCGAAAGGTCACCGCGATCGCACCTTTGGACTCGATGGGGCGACCCACCGGCGGCCGCTCCGTCCGAAAAGCGGTCCACGGAACGACGCTGGTCAGAACGCCCGCTGCGACGATCAGAATCGCGATCGCAATAGAGAGCGAAAGCGTAGTCCCTCTCGCAAAAGCGAGACTGGCTACTGCTGTGCCGCCAAGTCGCGGAACCAACGCCGTGAGCTGCAATCCCGCGTTGGCGCGGGAGAGGTGGCTGTTGGGCACCAGACCCCGGGCATACGGGACTTCGGCGCTGTACTGCGCTGTCAGCGAGAGGTAGGCGACGCTCAGCGAAATCCAGGCCCAGACGGGGCTCTCCAGGTCGAAACCGACGATGCCGGCGAGAACGACGACGGACAGCGCGGACGCAGCGGCGCAGACCCCCGTCACACGACGAGGCTCTTCCCGGTCGATCCAGCCACCAATCCACGGGCTCGCCAGCCCCGCCGGTACCAGCGAGCCCGCGGCAACAAAACCGTACGTCGTGGGGGAACCGGTCGATTCGAGAAGCCGGAAGGCCACGGCGAACATCGCAAATCCCGCACCAAGCGCAGATGCTGCTTGAAGGCCAGCGAACGCCGCGAAAGGGCGTGCCCAGTCCCACGATGTGTCGTCAGCGCGCTCCACTCATCCCCGGCAGTGGTCGTACAAGTCTCGCTACCGATCCCCACCGGATATCGGTTCTTGAAACAAAAGATCGCGCGACGGGGATCGACGAGTGCCGGCGCTCGACGATACCGAACGACGTGAGCACCAAGAATCCCGACCCGAAATCCCGGACCGCCAGCCGCGCCGGCGCGCTCGTGGGCTTCGCAAGCTTGCTGCTGTGCTTCGCTGCGTGCGACGAATCTGCCGCGGACGCGCCAACGTGCGCCGAGCTCGCGCCAGACTGCGCTGCGACCCAGCAGGTCTGCGTCGAGGCCGACGCCGGCCCAGTCTGTGAGTTCTGCCCGGACGGCTCCTTCATCGGGCAGTCCGGCGCGTGCGAAGAGATCGGGGGCCAAGCGATCTCCCATGCCTTTCCGGCGTTCGAGGTCGAGCCAGGCGAAGAGATCAAAGACCTGTGCCAGAGCTGGACGCTGAACAACGCTGAAGAGCTCTGGGTCTCAGCCGTCGAGATGCGTCAGAACTACGGATCGCACCACTCGATCTGGACCTTCGTTCCGGATGACGTCTTCGACGGACCCGACGGCGTTTGGGTCTGTGATGACCGCGGAGCGAGCATCGTCGCCGCGGTCGTCGCCGGAGGAAACCTCTACAACCAGTCCACCCAGGCAGAGCACGAGACGCAGCGCTTTGCCGACGACGCCGCCATCCGAATCCCTCCGTACAGCAGGGTCGTCGGCGAAATGCACCTACTCAATGCAACGACCGAGATCCTCTCGGGGAACATGAATCTCACTCTGTACGCTCAAGAAAAGGAAGAGGTAGGAACCCCCCTCGTTCCCGTCGAGCTCACCTTCGACGAGGTCTTCGTCCCGGCAGAATCAGAGTCCCGCATGGTCGCCGAGTGTGAGATCGCCGACTCCTTCGCGGAAGTCGACGCACCGGTCGATTTCACCGTCTACCACGTGATGCCGCACGCGCATGAGCGCGGACGCAGGCTGTTCATCGAGGTGGTCGGTGGACCCATGGATGGAACCTCGATTCTCAACGACGTTCACTACGCGACCTACGAGCCCCGCGGCTACAACTTTCAGGAGCCGCTACGCATCGAAGGAGCTACGGCTCTGCGCTACGGCTGCGAGTTCGACAACCCAGACCCGTGGGACTACGTCTGGGGCTTCAAGGAAGAGATGTGTCAGTTCTCAATGTTCGTCGACTCCCCGCTGGCACTCACGGGCTCCGTCAGCGAGCTTGAGGACGTCGGGATGGCCGACGGCATGCAGACCCGCGAAGGGCGGAACTGCCGAGTCGTTAGCGCACTGTGGAACCACGACAAGCCGGGTGGCCCCGGCCCGGCGAAAGAATAGTCGCCGGCGCGTTCGCGCAACTGCGGAAAAGAGAGAAGCGAGATGTTAAAGAGCAAGACAGTGACCTGGACCATGGGGCTCGCGCTATGCAGCTGCGCGCCTGCCGACGGCGACAACAACAATGGCGACGGGCAGCCCGCGCCTTCCGACGCGAAGCTATGGGTTCAGAACCCGGCCGATGTTTGCCCAGAAGGATTCATCGATGAACTCCCGACTGGGGTGGTCGAGAACTTTCCGGTTGCCGATCAGCAGCGCCGATTCCTTCTGAGGACTCCGGACTCGGAACAGCACCCTGGGCCACGGCCGCTCCTGGTGTATTTCCACGGTAGCGGCGGCGAGTTGTTGGGCGACACTGCAGAGAGCGGATTCGAGAAGTCCAACCTCCAAGACTTCGTGGACGCAGGCTTTGTCGTCGTCGCACTGAACACCGCGCTGAACGGATCCATCTGGCGCTTCTGGGACGACATCCGAGACGCCGACGACCCCGATCGGGAGAACAAGGATCTCTCGTTTTTTGACACGGCAAGCGCTTGCGTTGGCGCCCACAACAGCATTGACGAGGACCGCATCTTCGTCGCAGGTATGTCGGCAGGCGCCAGCATGACCAACGTGGTGATCCAAAACCGGTCCGAGTTATTGGCCGGCGCCATCGTCTCTTCGGGCCTCTTCGAGCTCACGCAGCCGAAAGATCCGAAACCGATGGACCAGATGTTTGTGATCGTGTCCTGGACCGGTGAGGACGACATCTCGTACCCGGACGGCTCCGAGCTACACTGGTACGAACAGGCTTCGATCGCGAGCCTCTTTTATTCCGAGGACCCGATGGCCGACGATGTCGTCGAGTACAACTGCCACGCAGACCCGTCCATGCCTCACCAGTGGATGACCGGAATGAACGAGTGGTACATCCGCGAGATGCTTCAGCGGCCCAAAGGAAAACCTCGAGCAGGAGGCATGGTGCTGCCGCCGGGTCCGCCTGACTTCACCTGCGAATCTTCGCCCTTCCGGTTCACACCCGACGTCGGCGTTACATGTCCAGCCGTCGAGCCACAGCTCTGCACGGACTTTTGCCAAACCGTCGCGGAGTGTACGGTCGTCAATGTCACAGTTGGACCCGTGGTCGAGGAGCAGGTCGCCGCGATTGGTTTCTCGGGCGACGGCAACGAAGACTGCTCCGGATGCACGTCGATGTGCGCTGCCACCGAACTCAATGCCGCCGACCTCGAAGTGCTTGAATGCATGACAGCACAGGGAGCCATCGAGTGCTCCGTTGGAGTTGAGGGTTTCCAGCCCTTCGCCGACGGACTGGACAGTTGCTGTGAAGGTCGAGACGACTCGCCCTACTGCATCAATCTGTGCACAATCATGTTGACCAACGATCTGGCGCCGACGTTCTTCCCCAAGTGCGTCGAGCTGGTCGGACCCTAGAGCGCCGTCCCCAAGTCGGTGGAATGGTCAGAGGGGTGTCAGCAGAGTGCAGGCCAAGGCACGAACAGGGCGTTTGTCGGGCACAAGCAACCGATGAGGAACGACGGCATGGGCTCTGGGGGCGCCGCTATGCCCGTTTCATCGAATTGGGGACGGCCCCTCGAGATGCGACGGTTGTCGGCGATCAGGCGGTCATGGGGATGCGCGTGAGCCCGTGCGCGAGCTCGGCTCATTGAGCCCCATGGACAACCGGGCACCCGGGCTCGAACGTCGTCGACGACATCTTCACGAACGTCTCCGTCGAACGGCCGACGACCCGTAGGGTTCCGCGGCGCTCGCTCCAGCCTCTCCTCAGCTCGCCACGATCAGGCACATTCACACCGCGGACGCGCGCTCGACTCCGACCGTCTACGCGGGGCACGATGAGCGATGGGCTGGATCTCGAAGGCTCCGTCATCGTCTCATCGTCGTTGACGAGCGGGTCACCATTGGCGTTTGGCGTCGTTGACCTGGAGATCATGAATCGAATGTAAGCCGTCGTGCCCTGGAAGTGAGTCCGTCGCGGACCTCGGAGGGCTGGGCAGTACAGGCGTTCGCGGTTGCAGAGTTGGAGAATATTCTTGGCGGCGCGGCAACATCCGCTAAAGTGTTTGCAGAAACGCTGTCATCGCGGACGCTGATCGACGCTCTGCCACTCGTTCGGAAGGCACGCTGGCAGGTCTACAAAGTCGTCCATCTGCAGCGACGACACTCGCGGCGCTTCATCGTCGCCCCTGCGATACACGAGCGCATGGCCGGATTCGCAGTCCTCGCCCTTGATCCAACCGGCTTCTCGTTTCACGACCGGAGTCGTTGTGATCATCGGACCGCAAACCATAAACAAGACCGTCAGGCCCCGAGCCGCCGGAATGCCCTCGAGCATCTGCTGATAGGTCTCGAAAGACTTGATCTCGTGGCGGAAATGCGCGACCCCTCCCACGCTCAGCATGGTTCCGAACGCGGCGTAAGAGGAGGCGACCACGCGTTCGCCCGCCTCCGCCGTGCCAAAGCCATATCCTGCGCCGGAATAGACCCCGTAGGTACGGGGGCTGTTGAAAGCGATGAGATCAAAGTGACCGCCGACCGTGACCGGGTCGTCCGTCACCGCCAATTCGACGTTTTCTCGTCCATTCAACACGGCGTTAAAATACGCGACTTCGGTTTGGGTCGGGGAGATGTCGGTGCCGACCGCGAGCTCGCATCTGGACGCCAGCTCCAACAGAACGGCGCCCGAGCCCACGCCGAGTTCGAGCGCGCGGTGGATCGTGCGGGGCCGGATACGCTCGACCGCGCAGGCCAACCGGGCGGTCGAGGTGTTGGGCCGGAACACCGAGTCGGGAGCATCGGTTTGATCGTATCGGTCGGCCACGCGCCAGGCGTCGCGCCACTGCAACAGCGTCAGCGTGCAGCGGTACCCTCCGTCATTTCGGATCAGCAACCCGGTCTGCTCGAAAAATGCCAACCCCTGCGATCCCAACAGCGAATGCAGGTCCGATTCGCCCACGGTTTCGCCAAGGTGAAACAGACCCACAAGAATGCGCTGCTGCTGCGTAATTCCATCGCGCGGTGGGTAGACGGGGGAAAACACTGCAGGCCCAGCGGGCCAGGGATGCATCGGGTGCGACTTGAATGCCTCGCGCAGCGCCGAATCGGAAAACCCAGCTGCCTCCAGGCGCCTGGCGACGACTCCGAATGAGGTCGTCATCGAATCGATGACCTTCAGTCCGCGGGCGCTGGTGGTCATTGGGACCGCTGGTTTCATAGTAGTCCGAGACGATTCAGCTCACGCCGAAGTGCTTCCCGTAAAGCAGATGATGAGGGCATCAGTGGCAGTCGGACGGTCGAGTGAGCCAAACCAAGCAGCTCGAGCGCGGTCTTGGAAGTGGTCGGAAACGGCTCGGCGTGTATGAGGTCGACCAGAGGCAAAATCTGGAGTTGCGCGCGCAGAGCCGCATCACGGTCGCCAACTCTCGCGAGTCGGACAAGCTCCGCAATCCGATGCGGAACGACGTTAGCAAGAATGGAGGTCAAAGCCTCTGCTCCGGCCGCAAACGATGCGACGAACAGGTCGTCCGCGCCGCAGATGATGGTCAGGCGGTCGCCCAAGCGACGTCTGAGTTCCTGACACTCGAGGATGTCACAGCTCGAATCCTTGATCGCGACGACCCTAGGCGCCTGTTCGCAAATGCGCTCGAGTGTACAGGGTTCGAGCTTGATGGACCTCGACGGGTTGTTGTAGACGATGATCGGGAGCTTGAGCGCGTCGTGAATCGCACGCACGTGAGCGATGAGCCCATCCTGAGTGGTCCGCGAATAGTAGGGCATGATCACCATTACCGCGTCCGCCCCTGCGGCCTGGGCCGCGAGCGAGTTCTCGATGCTCGTTCGCGTGCATGCCGTGCCTGTTCCTACGACCAACGGAACCCGCCCTGAGATGCTCGAAGCCAGGCGCTCAACAACCTGAACCCGCTCAGAACCCCGAAGCGTCGTGTTCTCTCCGGCGGTACCGCATGCCAAGACTCCGGTGATTCCAGCATCGAGGCAACGTTCCGTGACTCGTTCAAGCGCCTGGAGGTCAACCAGTGAACCGTCTTTAGAAAACGGAGTCACCAAAGCGGCCATCACTCCGCGAAGCGACGTGGAGGTCAACACTGAGACATCACCGCCTCCGCATCGAACGCCGCAGAAATGAGGTCTCCGCGCTGGCGCTGTTCGTTCAGAACTGTCCGCAGCACCGCCTCCTCCGAGTCGGGGTTACACAGCGCTGCACGTAGCACCACCATCGAATCCGACATCGCCCGGCCATGCGAGAGGGTCGTTCGCGAGATGAGGCTGTGTCCCGCGTCGAACTGCTCTTGTTGAAGCGACGTATTGATGCGGTCGATGAGCGGCCGGCGACGCTGGAGTTCCACTGCCGAGCAGCCTCGGGAACCGGGATCCAGGTACCGGAAGACGACGATGTTCGTGCTGGGCGGCTCGAAGAGTTCAAACGCGGGATCGCTCTGGATCAGCTTTGCGAAGGTCTGCGCCCGATCGACGCTGTCGTCGACGAGCTTTTCGTACCCGTCGCTGCCAAAAAGGCTCAACGCGGCGTGCAGCAGCAAAGCCATCGGAGTCCGTGAGCCCTCCATCGAGTACGCGCCAAGATCGAAAGATCCCGGCCGCGCCTGGTAGCTCGCGAGCGTCTTGATCGAGCTCAACATCGCAGGCTCCCGCACCAGCAACGTGCTGACGCCCTGGGGGAGATACAGCTGCTTGTGACCGCAAACCGAGATCGTGTCGGCGAGTTCGATTCCGTCCAACCGAGTCCGATG
>CAYGTG010000407.1:0-7222 GCA_964352485.1 uncultured Nannocystaceae bacterium
GCGGCGCGCTGACCAAGCCCATGCTCGTCGACCACCACTACACGAAAGAAATGATCGCGTGGCTGGATGGGCTGCTGGGTGCGACGGCTGTGATCGTAGGGGCCGTGCTCGCCGGCGCCTTGGTACGCCGCAGAGGCTGGGCGTGGACCCTGGCCCGCTGCAGCATCCTCCAGGGACTGGCGCTGATCGCCCTGGGCCTGCTGACGCCCGGCAACCTTCCGGTCACCGTCTTTGCCCCGCTGAACATGCTCGAAGCCGCCTCGGGTGGTGGGGTTGCGGTCTGCATCTTCGCGCTTGCGATGAGCCGGGCCGACGCATCGATCGGGGCGACGGACTTCACCGCGATGCAGGTGGTGTACATGGCGGGGGCATTTCTCGCGGCACCGCTGGGCGGGGCGCTGGGGGATGAGGCCGGCTATCTCCCCGTCTTTTGTCTTTCGGGTGCCATGGCGCTCGTGCTGGGACTGGTGGCCCCGAGCGTCGGCCGGCGGTTTGAGCGGCGAAGCGATACACTGAAGATGTGACGCACGCGATGGAGCCCGTCCGATTCGACCAACCGGACCCGCGAGCGCGCGGCCAGGCCCACGGCGAGATGTGGCGAGACCCGATTGCAGCCCTGGTAGACATCCGCCTGGGGCTGACGGTTCGCAGAAGCCGATTCGTGTCGGCGCAGGACGTTCGGATCGCCGCGGGTGCTCACCTGCCGGTGCTGCAGACGTATCTTCCGCATCTGTACGAAGAGCTGCTTGGAATCGCCGATGGGTCCGGCATGACCCCTGAGGACATTGTCGTGCTCAACCAGTATACGGATCTGCGCGACATGCCACCGCAGCGCGTCGGACGGCCCTCGACCGAGCCAGAAGTCGGTGACCCAGGCGGCTGTACGGCCATCTACTTCAGCGGCGCGGAGGGCCCGGTTCTGGGCCAGACCTGGGATATGCACGCCACGGCGGAGCCCTTCGTCCGCATGATGTCGATCGAGCCCAAGGGGACCGAGCAGCAGATCCTGTGTTTCACGCTGACGGGTTGCTTGGGCATGGCGGGCCTGGGCCAAGACGCGGTGGGGGTGACGATCAACAACCTGTCGAGTACGGACGGCGGGCTGGGCGTGCTGTGGCCGGCGGTGGTGCGCGCGATGCTTGCCGAACCTTCGGCAAGGGCCGCACGTGACCGGCTGCTCACGCTGCCTCTGAGCAGCGGGCACTACTACACGCTCGCGGATGGCCGGGACTTCTTCGGCTATGAGACCAGCGGCGAGTTGAAGGTCCTGACTCAAAGCGGACCTCGGGCCGCGCACCTGCACACCAACCATTGTTTCGATCCCGTCCTGCGGCAGCGCGAGGCGGTCCCCCGCGGGAGCACCTCGTTTGGCCGGCTGAACATGGCCACCACGCTGTACGCCCAGCATCGACCCTCGACCCTGGACGAGCTGTGGACGCTGCTGGGCAGCCACGAGGGCACGCCGGGCACCCAGCTGTGTACGCACCAAGACGAGGTGCACGAGGACGACTCGTATTCGAGAACGTGCGGTCGCATTGCGATGCGGCTTCGAACCGGGGAGGCTCGGGTTGCCCGGGGCTGTTCGAAGCGCGATGCAGGTCTGGACGTCCGCATGACTCACTACAACCCGCCGCCGCCGCTGCCTCCAGGCCAGATGTCGCGGTTCGCCACGGTCAAGGGCTGAGCGCCGCGCCGCGTTCTCAGCCCACCGCGATGGCGATGCTACCCATCACGATGAGGTAGAGCACGAACCCGAGCATGCGGCCCTTGCCCACGAGGTAGAGCAGGCCGCGCAGCGAAAGCAGTCCCACGATGAGGCTCGCGACGAAGCCGGCCGCGAACGGCACGACCGCGATGCTCTCTCCCGATGCGCTGTCGCCCAGGAGGTCGAGCAGCTCCTTGCTCGTGGCACCACCGACCGCGATCAGACTGATCAGGAACGAGAAGCGCGCGGCACGAGGTCTATCGAGGCCGACCGCGAGCCCGGCTGCGATGGTGCTGCCGCTGCGCGAGATTCCTGGCAGAACGGCCAAAACCTGGGCGATGCCGATGAGAATCGCCTGCTTGGCGGTGGGGGGTTCGTCGGTCGTCTCGCCTTCGCCGCGTCCGGGTCGGAACGCCGCGAACAAGATGAGCGCAGTGACGATCAGCGCGACCCCGACCAGCCGCACCTCGCTCTCCATAGACACCACGAGTGCTTCCACCGCGGGGATCAGCGCGAACCCCAGCGGCAGCGAGGCCAACAGCATGCGAAGCAGTCGCCGTCGATCGGGGGTGTCCTGCGTGGGCCGCACGAGCACGCCCAGCAGCTTGCGCACGTCCTGGCGATACACCCACAGGACCGCGATCAGCGTGCCGGCGTGCAGCACGATGTTGAATCGGTGTCCCGCGGAATCGGGGTCGATGCCGAGCCAGGCCTGGCCGAGCGAGAGGTGTCCGGACGAACTCACCGGGAGAAACTCGGTCGCGCCCTGAATCGCGCCAAGCAGGATCGCAAACCAGACCGTGAGCTCGCTGCCGCCCGAGGGGCCCGGTGAGGCCCAGACGCTGCTCGAAGCCAACCCGGCCACCACCAGCAGCGTCAGCGCGATACCCTTGCCGCGGTGAGCATGGCGGGCATTCTCGGAGCCGTCCTGGGCGCAGTGGCCACGGTGCAGGGGGCCGCGTGGCTCGGCGGCACGCGTGTGGGCACTCGGCGACGTCGACAGGGGGCCGTGCTCGCGCCCAGTGGCCTCGCCTTGGTGCTGGTGTCCCTGCTTCACGTGCTCGTCCCCGGTTTCTTGGGGCCTTGAGCCCGTAGCCTTCTACTACGCGTCCTCGTCGGGTTGGCGCAAGGGCACGACGTCGGCCAGTTCGCCCTCGATCGGGTCGCTCGGCGGATCGGGTGTCCGCCCCCGGGCCCACAGGTGGTGCTCGATGGCACCGAGCAGATCGCGGGTTGTTGGCCGCTGCAGCGCGCTGATGAAGAAGGTGCGGGTAATCTCCAACCGAACGCCTCGACGGCGTCGTTCGAGGATCTCGATGTCCTCGGGCAGCACCCCATCGCACTTGTTGTAGACGATGAACCTCGGAATGGACCCCGCATCGAGCTCCCCGAGAATCGACTCGACGGTCTCGATTTGCTGCTCCTTGTCGGGGTCGGTCGCGTCGACGACGTGCAGCAAGAGGTCGGCACCCGCCACTTCCTCGAGGGTGGCGGAGAACGCCTGCATCAGGGCAGGGGGCAGATCGCGAATGAACCCGACGGTGTCGAGCATCACGATCTCGCGCTCGTTGGGGAACCGGATCCGGCGGACGGTGGGGTCGAGCGTTGCGAAGAGCTTGTCCTGTGCATCGACGTTGCTCTGGGTCACGGTGTTGAGCAGGGTGCTCTTCCCTGCGTTGGTGTAGCCGACGATCGCGACGACCGGGACGTTGTTGCGTTGGCGTCGGGCGCGTTTCTGGTCGCGCTGGGTCTTGTGTCGCTTGAGGGGGCGCTGGAGATCGCTGATGCGGTCGTTGGCGGGGCGCCTGTCGATCTCGAGCTTGCTCTCACCAGGACCCTGTCCCCCGATGCCGCCGGCCAGACGCGACATCATCGAGCCCTTTCCCATCATCTTCGGCAGGTTGTAGCGGAGCTGAGCAAGCTCGACCTGGAGCTTGCCGTCCGCACTGGTCGCGTGCTTGGCGAAGATGTCGAGGATGAGCATCGTGCGGTCGATGACCTTGAGGTCGGTCAGGGCAGCGATCGTGCGAGCCTGTGATGCACTCAGCTCCGGGTCGCAGATCAGCACCTCGACATCTTGCTCGAGGGCGTGCACGAGCACCTCTCGAAGCTTGCCGGAGCCCAGGAAGGTTCGGGGGTCGGGGTGGGGCCGTCGCTGCTTGACCAGGTCGATCAGGGCGACGCCGGCGGTCTGGCATAGCTCGCGAAGCTCGTTGATGCGGGCATCGAGGTGGGGCCCGCCCTTGTGGACGACCATGGCCATCGCTCGGGTGCCGTCGACCTCGGCTCGGGTGCGGGCCGTGGAGGCGACCAGCTCTGCCTCCCGTTCACGCAGGAAGGCGTCGAAGGGCACCGGGAGTTCTCCACTGACCGGGGGGCCGCCGTCGGGATCCAGCAGCGCGAGGGAGACGCGCGGATGCACCGAGATGGTAAAGGCTTCCTTGGCCTCCGGGGCCGGGGGAGCCAGCATGGCAATGTCGGCCATGATCCCGGCGGGACCGTGATGCAGCGACGCCACCAGGTCGAGTCGAAGTTTGGCGAGGTCGGCAAGCTCCTCCCGGTCGAGTCCCTGCGCGACGAGGTGGCTGGCCACGAGTCGGATGCCGCGCAGACGTCCTGCAACACCGCGCACCCGGTCGAACTCGGGCAGTTGCATGCTGTGCGCATCGCCGAGGATGACCGAAGTGACCCGGCCGCGACGGTCGAGAAACAACCCGACTCGTCGATTGAGTTCGAGGGAAACTTCGAGGAGGTCGCGGGCGAGGGCTGGTCCAATCACCCGATCGGGCAGGACCGTCCGCTCGCCCAGCCGCTGAAGCAGCCGAACGTGGCTAGGCTTTAGGCTGGACGTATCACCGTGGAGCTTGGTCAATGCGTAGCGTTCCCGTCTTGTGCATCGACAGGCCTAGCATAGCCAACGGCCTGGCGGTCCTGGGCCGTCGCTGTTGGTGCGTGCGCTGACGACCGCTCAGCCGTGGCCGTCCAGGACCTTGAGCGCGACGGCAAGAGCTTGGGAGGCCCGGCGCTCGGCGTCGCGCCGCGTTGTGAGCGTGGTGGTGATCGAGCCGAGCTTCGCGCGCAGCTCGTCCGACTGGCCGCTGAGCGACTCGAGCTCGGCTTGCTGTTCATCGAGCTTGCTCTGCATGCTGCCGACCGCTTCTGCGCTGTTGGTCTTCTCGGCGTCGAGCTCTTGTTTCAGCGCGTCGCGTTCGGTCTGCGCCGACGCTTCGGCCGCGGTCAACTCGGCCCGGAGTTTCTCGACCTCGGCCCGCGCGTTGCGCTCGGTCTCTTCCGCATCCGCCGTGACCTTCTCCAGCGCGGCGCGGTGTTGCGCCTCGGCGAACTCGACCTCTGCCTGGTGCTCCGCGGCCTGTGAGGCGATGGACTTGGCGACCTGCTCGTTGGTGGACTGCTTGGCAGCTTCTTCCTTCGCGGCGATGTCGGCTTCGGCTTGTGCCTTGACCGACTCGACGTCAGCTTTGGCCGTCGCGAGTTCGACCTTCGTGGCCTCGAGCTCTGTGCGAGCCGAGTCTGCACTGGCCTGGGCCTCGCTGAGCTCCGCCTCCAGGTTCGCGGCGCGTCCACGAAGCTCCTCGAGTTGCTCGCCGAGCTGCGTCGCGGTGTTCTCCGCGGAGGTCAGCTCGCTGCGAACCGCCTCGAGCTGCCCGCTGGCGGAGGCGGCGTTCGTCAGCGCCTCGTCCCGAGCCGCGACGGCCTCGGCGAGTTGCTCCTCGACCTCCTTGAGCTTTTTCTGGGTATGGTCGAAGCGCGTCTTGAGACCCTCTTCACGCTTGAGGATGGTGTTCTTGTCACGGACGGCAGCCTTGGACTGCTCCTGCGAGGTGAGCTTGCTGTCCTCCAGCAAGAGCAGCTTCTCCTCGAGGTCGCCGATCTGTGAAAGCAGCTCGCGGTTCTTGTGCTTGGCGTCGAGGATTCCGCGCTCCTGTGACTCGAGCTCATCCTTGAGCGAGAGGATCTCGCGATTCTTCGCGTTGACCTGGGACTTGAGCGAGATGACCTCGCGCTGCGCTTTGAACTCGGTCGCCGCGTCGCCATCGCTGATGTCTGCGGCTGCCAACTCGGTGCCATCGTCGGCCGCAAGCTCCGGTTCCGGTTCCGGTTCCGGTTGTGGCTCTGGCTCTGGTGCGGCCTCCTCTTGAGGCGTGGCAGCGTCCACGCCGCCTCCCATGAGAGCATCAAAAGCTGCGTCGGTTTCCTCGCCCAGTTCCTCGTCCATCTCTGCAAACTCCTCGTCGAACTCCGGCATGTCGAGCCCGCTGGTGGCGGCCGCTGCCTCCTCTACGTCCACGTCTTCATCAAGGTCTTCGAGGTCGACATCGAGACCGCTGTGTGCGGGCTCGGTTTCCGTCGGTTCGCCAAGCTTGACGTGCTCGCGGACCGCGTCGACCAGCGTGTCGCCGGCGAAGGGAAACTTGAGATACGCATCTGCGTGGGTTTTCAACGTCCGGTGCTGATTGAACACGTCGTCGGAAACTCCCGAGGCGTACATCACCAACGGGATGTCTTTGATGTCGTCGGAGCGCCGAAGTTTGTTGCAAACCGAGAAGCCGGACGCGTTGGGAAGCTCGACCCGCAAGAAGATGATGGCGGGGGTCGCATCACGGGCGATGGACATCGCCTCGTCCTTGTCTTGCGTCGAGGTGATCTCGAAGCCGTAGGGCTTGAGCGTCGTCTCGATGTTTGTGGTGGCATCCTGATCGGCGTCGATGATCAGCGCTGAAGGCACGGAGGCGAGACTATCCCGCTGTCTGCGCCGGGCCAACCAAAAACGCGCCACGAACCCCATTTAGGAGGGGTCGGGCGCGTGTTCAGGTATGCCTCAGGGACTCAGCGACCCGCGACGGGCCGGACCGACGGCTCAAGCGCCAGCTGATGCGCCATGTCCAGGAGCATGGCGAAGTCTGGAGAGTCGGGTTTGACCGTGCCCGGCCGGGCCACACTGCCTTCGAGGGTCAGCTGGTGGGACACGCCGCCGTGCTCGAAGCGCAGCGTCGGAGCGCCCGCTTCATGGCTCATCATATAGGGCTGGCCCCGGAACACGACCTTGGTCCCGCTCGGCGCTGGGCCACCGATCGGTCGTTGTCGGTCCACGATGTGCTGGATGTCCTGGTCGCCGGAGATCCGGTATCGCAGGCTCGCGCCCAGGCTGGACGAGCCGGCGCGAGGCACCAAGCGGGCGCCAACGAGCTGAACCCGTTCCTCTGGCTTGGTCGGGGCGACCTGCAGCGGGAAGTCGAGCTGCGGCCGGATCTCGTCGAGCTCCGACAAAGCAGGCCGCTGGGTCTGCAACGGGTCTGAGGAGGGGTCTACGGGATCTGCGAGGGGGGCGCGGCTTATCGCTGCCGAAAGCCCTGGTCCGGGGACCTGCTGAACGGGTTCCAACCCACCCTGGGCGACAAAAAAGAGCCCCGCGGCGACGGCAGCCGCCGGGATCATGACCATTCCGCCCCGCATCAGGTCGCGAATTCGACCGCCGCGGCGCGAGTCCAGCCGGAC
>CAYGTG010000408.1:0-7200 GCA_964352485.1 uncultured Nannocystaceae bacterium
GATCCATGTCGAGGCGGTGGTCGGTCTCCCGCACGCCGTACTGGACGGCGTTGTAGTAGATGCCGGTCGCCGAGACCTTCCAGCCGTGGGTCAGGTGGCCGCCGGCGGGCAGTGACATGCCGAGAATGGTGCCGCCAGGTTCAACGAGCGCGAGCAGGGCGGCGAGGTTGGCCGGGCTGCCGCTGTAGGGCTGCACATTGGCGTGCTCGGCCCCGAAGATTTCCTTGGCCCGGTCGATCGCGAGGCTCTCCAGCGGGTCGATCACGTCCATCCCTTCGTAGTAGCGACGACCGGGGTAGCCCTCGGCGTACTTGTTCGTGAGCGAGGATGCGCTGGCCTCGAGCACGGCACGACTCGCGTAGTTCTCCGAGGCGATCAGACGAAGGCTATCTCGCTGGCGGGTGTCCTCGCGGGCGATGAGGTCAGCCACCACAGGATCGGCGGCTTGGAGTGCGGGGTCGAAGGTCACGAGCGGACGGTAACCAATCCTTCCCGAGGGCGCTATCGTGGCCGACGTGGACGTGTTCCCCTCGGAATCGAAGCTCCGCGCGAGCCTGGAGGCGGGCGTCGCGGCGGTGGTCCCGGTGTGGACCGAGGTGCTGTGCGACACCCAGACTCCGCTTGGCGCCTTCGCGCGCCTGCGGAGCTTGGCGGACACTTCGGTGCTGCTCGAGTCGGTGGTCGGTGGCGAGCGCTGGGCCCGATACAGCTTTCTCGCGCTCGGGCATCGCTTGCACGGCCGCGCATCGTGGAGCGACGGCGCGCTGCGATGGACTTGGACCGCGCCGCAGGGCTTTTGCGTGCCGGCCGATCTCCCGGCGGTGGGACTGGATTCGCTCCGCGCGGTGAGTCGGACGCTGCGCGGTGAGCCGCACCCCGACCTGCCGCGGTTTTGGGGTGGCCTCGTGGGTGTGTGTGGTCACGACTTCGTGCGCGCGGTGGAGTCGATCCCGCCGCCGCAGGGCCGCGAGCCCGACGCCGTCCCGGGGGTCGAGATGATCGCGACCGATGTACTCGTCGTGTTCGACAACCTGACCCAGCGGGTGAAGGTGGTCGGAAGCGTTTGCCCCGCCACCGACGGCGGGTTCGACGCTGGCTACGCGCGGGCGCGGGCGCGGGTGCGAGAGGTCGCAGATGCGCTGCTCGGCGAAGGACCGGCCGCGCCCACGCTGCACCTTCGCGAGCCCGAACCTTCGCAGTGGGAGACCGAACCCGCACCGCCATGGTCCGCAGCCCGCCATCGGGAGGCCGTCGCGATTGCAAAGGAGCACATCGTGGCCGGAGACGTGTTCCAAGTCGTGCTGTCGCAGGCTTTTGATACGCCGCGGGCGGGTCTGGACATGCTCGATGTCTACCGGGCGCTGCGGGTGACCAACCCAGCGCCGTACATGTACGTGATGGAGCTGCCGTCGGCGACGCTGGTGGGCGCATCGCCGGAGGTCCTCGTTCGCGTCGACCGCGACTCTCGCGAGGTCACGGTCCGACCGATCGCAGGCACGCGGCCGCGCGGGCGAACCGAGGCCGAAGATCAGGCGTTTGAGCGTGAACTGCTGGCCGACCCCAAGGAGCGGGCCGAGCACCTGATGCTCATCGACCTGGGTCGCAACGACATCGGGCGGGTGAGCACGGGCGGATCTGTGCGCATGACCGAGCGCTTCGCCATCGAGCGATACAGCCGCGTGATGCACATCGTCTCGGAGGTGACCGGGACGCTCCGTCCCGAGCTCGATGCCCTCGACGCGCTCGCGGCAACCTTCCCGGCGGGGACGCTCAGCGGAGCCCCCAAGGTCCGCGCGCTGCAGTTGATCGACGAGCTCGAGGTTCACGGGCGCGGTTGGTACGGCGGTGCGGTCGGCTACCTTGGATATGATGGCGGATCCGACTTCGCGATCTGCATTCGGAGCCTCGTGGCCCAAGGGGACATGCTTCGGATCCAAGCCGGTGGGGGCATCGTCTACGATTCGGATGCAGAAGCCGAAGACCAAGAGTGTCGCAACAAGGCGAGCGCAGTGCTGCGCGCGGTCGCGATGGCCCGCGGCGCTCGGGAGGCCCAATCATGAAGACGCTGCCTGCAGGAGGAAGTCGCTACACGCCCGCGGACGCCGGAAACGGTGCTCGAGTGCTGGTTGTCGACAACTACGACTCGTTCACCTTCAACCTCGTGCAGTATCTGCTCGAGCTGGGCGCGGTGGTCGACGTCTATCGCAACGATGCGCTGAGCGCCGAGCAGATCGTCGCCGACGCCCCAAGTCACGTGCTGCTCTCGCCGGGGCCGGGGCGTCCGAGCGACGCCGGGGTTTGTGCTGACGTGTGCCGGCTGTTGTGCGCGGGGACTCCGTCAATCCCAATGCTTGGGGTCTGTCTGGGCCACCAGACGTTGTGCGAAGTCCTCGGCGCCGACGTGGTCCGAGCCGACCGCATCATGCACGGTAAGACGTCCCCGGTGCTGCACGACGGCTCTGGGGTGTTGGCGCGGATCCCCTCGCCCTTCACCGCGACTCGCTATCACAGCCTCATCGTCCCCGAGGAAACGCTTCCCGCGTCGCTCCTGCCGGTGGCGCACACGCCACAAGGAGAGCTGATGGCGGTCCGCCACGCATCTGCGCCGGTCTTCGGCGTGCAGTTTCATCCCGAGTCGATTCTGTCCGAGGCAGGACACCAGCTCTTGGGCAACTTCTTGGCGCAGGCGGCCTCCAATGCCTGACACCCACGTCCGTGCGGCGCTGTCCGAACTCGCCGCCGGCCGCGACCTCCCCCGCAAGCACGTGACCGCCGTCTTGCGCGAGATCATGGCGGGGGATGCCCACCCAGGACAGCTGGGTGCGCTGCTGATGGGCCTGGCCGCCAAGGGCGAGACCTCCGAGGAGATCACCGGGGCTGCGGTTGCGATGCGCGAGGCGATGACCCCGGTCACGGCGGCCGCGAACGAGCTTGTCGACACCTGCGGGACCGGGGGCTCAGGTGTTCCACGGCGGAACGTGTCGACCGCCGTGGCGATCGTGCTCGCGGCGTGCGGGGTCAAGGTCGCAAAACACGGCAACCGGGCGGCAAGCAGCCGCAGCGGAAGCGCCGACGTCCTCGAGGCGCTTGGGGTCGGGATTGAGGCCTCGGCTCACACGGTCGCAGCGTGCATCGACGAGGTTGGCGTCGGTTTCTTGTTCGCGGCCGCCCTGCACCCGGCGATGAAGCACGCGATGCCGGTGCGCACGGCGCTGGGCGTTCGCACGCTGTTCAACCTGCTCGGACCGCTGACGAATCCCGCGGGGGCGACCCGGCAGCTGCTCGGCGTCTTCGACCCGGCCCGCTGCATGCCGCTGGCTTCGGCCTTGGCCGCGCTGGGCAGCACTCGGGTCCTGGTGGTGCACGGGTTTCGCAGCGGCGTGGCCGCGTCTGAGGAGGCCCCGTGGGGCATCGACGACCTGAGCCCCGAGGGGGAGTCGTTGGTCGCGCACGCGCACCGCGGGGTGGTGGAGCGTTGGGTGCTGACGCCCGAGCAGGCTGGGGTGGAGCGGTTCGCTTGGGAGGAGATCGCCGGGGGCGATCCCGAGGACAACGCCCTGGCTCTCGAAGCGCTGCTCCAGGGCGCACCGGGGCGCTATCGGGATGCGGTGGTGTACGCGGGGGCGGCGGGGCTGCGCGTGGCGGGTGAACAGGGACCGCAAGCGCTGCCCGAACTCGCCAGGCGCATCGCCGCGGCGCTCGACGATGGGTCGGCGGCGCCCACCCTCGACGCGCTGGTGAAGGCTTCCAACCCCGCGTAGCCTGTCCCCATGTCCGAGTCGACCCATCTCGATCGGATCATCGCGGCCAAGCGTGCCGAGCTTTCGGCACATCGCGGCGATGATGTGATCTCGGCCCAGCAGCTGGAGCAGGCGCTCGCTGGGCTGCCGCCGGTGCGGGACTTCGAAGGCGCGCTCCGTCAGGGTCCGGCACCGCGGATCATCGCGGAGTTCAAGCGGGCCTCGCCCTCGGCGGGTCCGATTCGAGAGAACGCCGACGTTGCGGAGATCGTGTCTGCCTACGAAAGGGCCGGCGCCACGGCGATCAGCGTGTTGACCGACCGACACTTCGACGGCCGCCTCGCGGACCTCGAAGCGGCGCGCGCGGCGACTTCGCTCCCGATTCTCCGCAAAGACTTCATCCTCGACCGCAGCCAGATCCTCGAGACGCGTCGCGCCGGTGCCGACGCGGTGCTGCTGATCGCGGCCGTGCTCGAGCCGCCGCGTCTCAAGCAGCTCATCGACTTCGCGCACGATCTGTCGCTGCACGTGCTTTGCGAGGCGCACGATGGGCATGAAGTGGACCGTGCGCTCAGTGCCGGAGCGACCTTGATCGGCGTCAACAACCGAGACCTCAAGACCTTCGATGTCGATCGAAACGTGGCGCTCTCCCAGCGGGCTCGCGTGCCTCGGACGTTCACGTTCGTCGCCGAGAGCGGAATCGAGGGGCCCGAACACCTTCGGCAGCTGCGCGACGCGGGGGTCGATGCGGCGCTGGTCGGCACGTTGTTCATGGGTGCCGAAGATCCTGGCGCTGCGTTGGCATCGGTCCTCGAAGCGCTCGGCTGAGGCGAGCCATGGCTGCGCTGAAAGTCTGCGGGATCACGCGACGCGCCGACCTGCAGGCGTGCGACCGGTTGGGGGTCGACGCGGTGGGCATCAACCTTTGGTCGGGCAGCAAGCGGGGGCTGACTCCAGGCGATGCCAAGGCGCTCCTGTCGGGCAGCCGCGGCGCGGCGCGGGTCGGGGTCTTTGTCGACCACACGCCGCACGAGATCGCCGCGCTCGCCCGCGAGCTGAACCTCGACGCGATCCAGCCGCACGGGGACGCACCGCCGGCGCCGTTTGCAGCGCTGGGTCTGCCGTGGGCGTGGGTGATTCGCGGAACTCCCGAGCTTGCTGCCCTTGTGGTCCCGCAGCCGCGACCGGCGTGGGTCCTGCTCGACGCTGCGGTTCCAGGGTTTGGCGGCGCCGGGGCCAAGACGGACTGGGTCTGGGCGGCCGCAGCGATCGAGGCCTTGTCGCCGTTGCCCGTCTGGCTTGCCGGAGGCATCACGGTCGACAACGCCGAGGATGCGCTGGCACAAGTGAGGCCCGCGGGTCTCGACGTGGCCAGCGGCTCAGAGGTCGTGGGCGCGACGCGCGGAGAGAAGGACGTGGCCAGAATCGAGGCCTTGTTGCGGGCTGTACGGGCGGCGTCCGACGCAGCCTGGTAGAACCGGGCTCGATGGCCGACCAACCCGTGAGCCCCTCGCTTCAGTTTGGTACGTTTGGTGGACGCTACGTCGCCGAGACGTTGATGCCCGCGGTGGAGGAGCTTGCGCTCCAGTGGCCCAAGGCCTGGGCGGACGCGAGCTTTCAGGAGGAGTACCGCTCGATCCTCCGGGACTATGCGGGACGCCCTTCGGTGCTCAGCGAGGCCAAGCGCCTCGCCGATGTCTTGGGCATGAAGGACGGCGGACGCCTTCTGCTCAAGCGGGAGGACCTCAACCACACCGGTTCGCACAAGATCAACAACTGCGTCGGTCAAGTGCTGCTGGCGCGGCGCATGGGCAAGACACGCATCATCGCCGAGACCGGAGCCGGCCAGCACGGGGTCGCGACGGCGACCGTCTGCGCCTACTTTGGGCTGCCGTGCACCGTGTACATGGGGGAACGAGACGTCGAGCGCCAGGCACTCAACGTGTTCCGCATGCGGCTGCTCGGTGCGGAGGTTGTGCCCGTGAAGGCGGGGAGCGCGACACTCAAAGATGCGATCAATGAGGCGCTGCGCGACTGGGTGGCGCACGTGGACGACACGCACTACGTAATCGGAAGCGTGATGGGCCCCGACCCCTACCCGAGCATGGTCCGCGAGCTTCAGCGCGTGATCGGGGACGAGTGCCGGTCGCAGGTGCATGCGCTGACCGGCGGGCTGCCCGATGCCGTGGTCGCTTGTGTCGGGGGCGGTTCAAACGCGATGGGTATCTTCGCCGCGTTTGTCCCCGACCCGGAGGTCGCCTTGTACGGCGTGGAAGCTGCAGGAGAAGGCTTGGAGGGCAAACACGCAGCCACGATGAGCGCGGGCACGCTGGGCATCTATCACGGGATGCGCTCGCTGGTGCTCCAGGACGCCCACGGTCAGCTCCAAGAAGCGCACTCGATCTCCGCCGGCCTCGACTACCCTGGCGTGGGTCCCGAGCATGCGCACCTGCACGCAATCGGCCGCGCGAAGTATCTGAGCGTGACCGATGCCCAGTGCCTCGAGGCGCTGACTCAGCTCGCCCGCACCGAAGGCATCATCGCCGCGCTCGAGACAGCCCATGCGTTTGCGGCGCTTCCGGAGATCTTGAACGAGGTCGGACGCGATGCAATCGTGGTGGTCAACGTGTCGGGACGGGGCGACAAGGACATGCACACGGTGATGGACGCTCTCGAACAAGGGGCACGCGCGGACGCAAAGACCGAGAAACCCTCATGAGCCGGATCAAGCAAGCCTTCGAAAATGCCAAGGCCGAGGGCCGCGCGGCGCTGGTTGGATATCTCACCGCGTTCGACCCTGACCTCGATGGGTCCCGCGAACGCATCATGGCCGCGTGCGATGCCGGCCTCGACGTGCTGGAGCTGGGCGTTCCGTTCTCGGACCCGACGGCCGACGGTGGCGACGTGCAGGCGGCGATGATCCGAGCGTTGGCGGCTGGAGCGACGCTACCGGGGGTGCTCGACCTGGCGCGATCGATTCGAGAGCGCACGGACATTCCGATCGTGCTGTTCTCCTACGCCAACCCGCTTCTGCAGCTCGGGAGCCGGCTGGGTGCGACGGCCGCGAACGCGGGCATCGATGGCCTGCTGGTGGTCGACTGCCCGCCGGCACACTCCGAGGAGCTTCGGGCGCCAGCGGCCGCGCGAGGACTGGACTGGATCGGCTTGGTGGCGCCCACAACCACCGAGGCGCGCATGGAGGCGGTGGCCAAGGTCACGACCGGCTTTGTGTATGCCGTCACGCTCAAGGGTGTGACCGGGGCGGAGGTCGACGTGGACTCCGATGCGCTCGCGCACCAGCTCGCGAGGGTTCAAGCGCGGTTCGACGTTCCCGTCGCCGCGGGGTTCGGGGTGCGTTCGGCCAAGCAGGCCCAGGTCCTGGCGCACAAGGCGGACGGTGTCGTGGTCGGCTCCGCGCTGATCCGCGCCGCGCAGCAGAGCGTGCCGACCCTCACCGAGC
>CAYGTG010000409.1:0-7195 GCA_964352485.1 uncultured Nannocystaceae bacterium
CTGCTCGCAGTCCGTGGGCTCGCAGCCGGGGTCGGTGTCATCGCACGGCGGAGGAGGCTCGCAGCCGTCGGCGTCGTCCTCACAGCCGCCGCCCTCGTCGCCACCGTCGGGATCGCACGCATCGAGAAGGGGCTGGCATGCATCAGGATCCACACCCTCGGCCAGGCAGTTGATGTAGTCCTCCTCGCAACCGGGCTCCGGCTCCATGCCGCCCTCGTCGCCGCCCGACCCTGCACAGTACTCGAACACCGCGTCGCATCCGGGGGACTCCCCGGCCAGCTCCACGCAGGTCTCGAACAACTCCAAACACTGCGCGTTGGGGTCGCCTTCGGTGTCGCCCCCACTGGCGCCGGGATCGAGCGTGATGGTGCACGCGGTCGCCAACAGGGCGCCGCTGAGGCCGAGGAGCAGGGACTTGAGGGTGGTCTTGGGCTGAATCATCTTCGTTTCCGTTCCGGTAGAGCGACCGGTTGGCTGCCGCTCTGTGATACTGAGCTTGCGAATTCAGCGGTTCTGCCGGTATCCCTCGATCCCACGGTTCTGCACATGAAGTCGTACGTCGCCTACTTCGATCGCAGTAGTTTGCTGCTCGTCGCCCTGCTGGGCGCGTGTCAGCCGGCCAAGGCGTTTGAGTGCAGCGAGGACTCAGATTGCTCGCTGGGGAGTCAACAGGGCATTTGCGCGCCCACGGGGCGCTGCGCCTACCCGAGCGATTCCTGTCCCTCTGGGTACGCCTATCCACCAGGGGCGGGAGCGACCCTGGCGGGTGTTTGCCTGCCGCCCGGCGTGGTCGATACCGACACAGATCGGGCTGCGACCGGGACGTCCGAAGCGACATCTGGGGCCCGCTCGAGCACCGGCTCAGACGCTTCTGGCACCGGCTGATTCTGACAGCACGAAAATCGCCCAGAACGTTGTTCCGAGGCCATTTTCGGAGCGTTTCGGACTAGGTGAACACCATCGCTGCGTGCTATCTTGGCGCGCATCGCCGGCAAGGCCTCACGCCCCGTGAGACCCCGGCTCGAGCGTCCTGATGAGCGACGAAAACCAGCCCCCCAAAGCCGAGAGCGCCGCTGGCGACTACGACGCAGATTCCATCTCCGTCCTCGAAGGTCTCGAGGCCGTCCGGAAGCGTCCTGGCATGTACATCGGGGACACGAGCGATGGCTCCGGTCTCCACAAGATGGTCTACGAGATCATGGACAACTCGATCGACGAGTCGCTCGCTGGGCACTGTGATCGCATCGACATCGTCCTGCTCCCCGATGGCTCGGTGTCCGTTGAGGACAACGGTCGCGGCATCCCGACCGGTCCCAAGGAATACCAAGGGGAGACGGTCGACGCCGCGATCATCATCATGACGGTGCTGCACGCCGGCGGAAAGTTCGACAACAACAGCTACAAGGTTTCAGGCGGCCTCCACGGTGTGGGCGTATCGGTCGTCAACGCGCTCAGCGAATGGCTGAAGCTCGAGATCTGGCGCGATGGCAAGGAGCACTGCGTGTACTTCGATCGCGGCGTGCCGCGGGGCGACGTCGAGATCGTCGGCCCCACCGAGAAGCGGGGCACGCGGATCACGTTCAAGCCCGACCCGCTCTCGTTCAGCCACACCAACATGGACTTCGAGGTGTTGTCCAAGCGCTTCCGTGAGCTGAGCTACCTCAACCCGGGCGTCAATGTGTATCTCAAGCACGCCACCGACGGCCGCGAGAAGCACTTCGATGGCGAGGGCGGCGTGTCCAGCTTTGTGAAGCTGCTGGCGCAGAACAAGACCGCGATTGGCGAACTCGTGTACTTCAACACGGACGTCGACTTCGAGTTCGAAGGCCAACCCGCTTCGTGTGGAGTTCAGCTTGCGCTGCAGTGGACGGATGCCTATCAGGAAAACATCCTCTGCTTCACCAACAACATCAACAACAAGGACGGCGGAGCGCACCTCACCGGCCTTCGCACGGCGCTGACCAAGGTCGTCAACAGCTACGCGAGCAGCCACAACATGCTCAAGTCGCACAAGGGCAGCCTGTCCGGTGAGGACGTGCGCGAGGGCTTGTTCGCCGTCATCTCGGTGAAGCACCCCGACCCCAAGTTCAGCTCGCAGATCAAGGACAAGCTCGTTTCGGGCGAGGTCACCGGTCTGGTGTCGAGCGCCACGACCGAAGAGCTGGGTCGATTCTTCGAGGAGAACCCCAAGAGCGCCAAGCTCATCGTTGACAAGGCGTTGCTGGCCGCTCGGGCTCGCGCAGCCGCTCGAAAGGCTCGAGAGACCATCACTCGCAAGGGCGTTCTGGACGGGCTCTCGCTGCCCGGAAAGCTCGCCGACTGTCAGAGCAAGGACCCTGTGTTGTCCGAAATCTTCCTCGTAGAGGGTGACTCTGCAGGTGGCTCGGCCAAGCAAGGCCGGGACCGTGCGACGCAGGCGATCCTCCCGCTCAAGGGCAAGATCCTCAACGTCGAAAAGGCACGCCTCGACAAGATGCTCTCCAGCCAGGAGGTGGTCACGCTCATCACCGCGCTGGGCACCGGAGTCGGCGACACCTACGACGTGGACAAGCTTCGCTACCACAAGATCGTCATCATGACGGATGCCGATGTCGACGGATCGCACATCCGGACGCTGCTGCTGACCCTGTTCTACCGGCACTTCCCCGACGTCATCGATCGCGGCTACCTCTACATCGCTCAGCCGCCGCTGTACAAAGTGAAGTCAGGCAAGAAGGAGCGCTATCTCAAGGGCGACCCCGAGATGGACGACTACGTCATCAACATCGCGATCGAGAACCTCTCGCTCACGGTGGGCGAGCACGAGGTCAGCCAGGAGGTTCTTGCCGAGCTCGCCGGACGGGGCCTCCGCTACAAAGCTCTGGTCGCCTCGCTCAGCCGCGACAACCGGCGCGCCGTCATCGAGGGCTTGCTGGACATCATCATGGCCGATGGTGCTCCCGCGGTTGTCGAGGCCTTCAGCTCGGAGGTCCCGCTCCGCTCCGTTGCAGAGCGCTTGGTCGAGAAGGCCACCGCGGGCCTCATCCGCGCAGGCGTGTCCTACGAGCTGGTCGAAGACGAGCACGACCCCACGCTGCAGGCGATTCGACTCCGCATCGAGCAGGATGGCGTTGGCTTGTTCGAGACCATCGCCAAAGACCTCGTCGTGGCAGCCGAGTTGGAGGAGCTGCTGGCGGCCCGGCGCTACGTCGCGAGCCTGGGAAGCGGCGACATCGTTCTGCGGCGAGACGATGAAGTCCTCGTCAAATCGAACAACCTGATCGCGCTCGTGCAAGAGATGGGCGAGGTGGGTCGCAAGGGGCTCACGATCCAGCGATACAAGGGTCTGGGCGAGATGAACCCCGAGCAGCTTTGGGAGACCACGATGGATCCCGAGCAGCGTTCGCTCATGCAGGTGCGGGTGGGCGACAACTTCGAAGCCGACAACATCTTCACGGTGCTCATGGGGGACGAGGTCGAGCCAAGGCGCGACTTCATCACGTCCAACGCACTCAACACCCGCAACCTCGACGTCTGATGCGACACCTCGCAGCCCTCGCGCTCCTCGTCCTCCTCGTCCCTGGCTGCGAGAGCGGCTCTGATGCGGTCACCGTGCGTGACCAAGCTGCAACGTTGGCAGAGGCAGCGTGCGCCGGGGCGTTTGCCTGCGGATGCAACAACCCCTTCACCGACGACTATGCCGACGAGGCGGCGTGTGCGGAGGGCGTCGAGGCGCGGCTGGTCGACCGTGCGTTGGATGACGAGGGCTTGAGCTTCAACGGAGACTGCACCGACCGGGTCGCGGCCGCGCTGTCGAGCTTCGCGTGTGAGACCGACGATGAGGCCGCCCTCAGCGGTCCCCTGTTCGCGGCCGCCGAGCAGCTACGCGAGTGTCGGCTGTTCTACGGCGTGGCCGGGGTTGGCGAGGCGTGCGAGCGACTGGACGGAGGCCTCGGCGACAGCTGCGGGCTCGAAAGCTTCTGCGATGCGGGGGTGTGCGTCGCGGTTGGTGTAGGCGGCTTCGAGGAGAGCTGCGAGAGTGACGGCGATTGCCAGCAGGCCTTCCGTTGCCTGGCGTCGGTCGAAGACGCCGAGGACCTGCGTTGCCGCGCCCAACCGCTGGCGGGTGACGCCTGCAGCATGAGCATGGACTGCGGAGCCGGGGCTTACTGCAGCATCTCCAATACCTGCACCGCGTTGCCCGCAGCCGGACAGGCTTGCACCACGGTGGCCTCACAAGACGGGCTCACGTGTGCGCCTGGCAACGCGTGCGCCAACGGGATTTGCCAGGCGGGCGCGATCGCTGGGGATCCGTGCGGCGTGACGTGTGCGGCGGGCCTGACCTGTGAGGGTGGGTTCTGCGTGACGGGTACCGCCGCGGTGTGTGCCTACGAAGACGACGCGGTCTAGAGAGGCGAACCGCTAAACCGCGCGCGCCAAAACAACGTCTCACTCGTCAGCGAGGGCAACCAAGAGGTTCCCCTTTCAGACGCTGTCAGGGGACCAAGCGGCTGCGAAGGTCGGTGAGAACGCCCTGCAGTTTGGTGGCCTGTGCCGTGAGGAGCGTGACGCCGAGGCGCTACTCTTGTCGTGGCACACACACCTGGGAAGTGCTGGCCGAAGCGCTGCTGCTGCCGATGTAACGCTCTCGCGTCTCCATGAACAAGCCGGGGAAGTCGTCGCAGTTGGCGTTGCTCGCCTTCGCCTTGAGCACGCAGCTTCCGGACTCGCCGTCATCGAGCGACACGCAGAACGTGGTGGCGTTGCCACGGTCGGGGCAGGTGCCTTCGCACTCGAGGGTGCATAAGGAGACGTCGGCGCCCGGAGGCACGTCGCAAACGCCGTCGTAAGAAGATCCAAGGCCGCAGTCGTCGTCGCCTTCGCAGCCGTCACCGACCCAGGGGAGGGTTTCGCCGTTGAGCAGGGGGAAGGTGCCCGCGTCGTCGAGGTTGGTGAAGGTGTATCCCTCGGAGAGCATCTGGTCGATGATCCCGGGGACCGCGTTGGCGGTGTACTGGTGAATGTCGTGGAAGAGCACGATGCCGCCGCCCTTGGAGCGGACCTGCTGCATCGTCCAGCCTGGCATGTCGTTGCGAAAGCCGTCGGGTACGTGCCGGAAGCGCGACGCAGGGCAGTAGCCGTTGTCGGGCGCGAAGCACCAGTCGCCGCTGTCGACGTTCCAGCCGGTGATGGTCTGGCCGTACTCGTCGCGGACGATGCTTGCGGTGTTGCAGGTGCTGGCGCCGTAGGGGAAGCGGAAGTACTCAGGCGTGGAGTACTGCGCGATGATGTCGTCGGTGCGCTTCACCTGGTCGCGCACGCTGCCCAGGCTCTCTTGGGAGAGGTTCTTGTGCTGGTGCGAGTGGTTGGCGAGGATGTGGCCCTCGTCGATGATGCGCTGGAGCACCGGCCGGGTGCTGTCGTTGACGCGGCTGCCGTTGATGAAGAACGTGGCCTTGATGCCCTTGTCTCGGAGCGTGTCGAGGACCTGAGGCGTGGTGGTGGTGTTGGGACCGTCGTCGAAGGTCAGCGCGATGCGCTTGCCGAAACCGCTCCGGTCTGGCGTGAGCACGCCCGAGCAACCGTTCTCGTCGGCCTTGCCCTCTTCGAGCTCGTCAAAGGCCTCGTTGAACGCGTCGGCTTCCTCGGCCGCGTGGTCTTCGCTGCATCCACCCGCCAAGAGGGACATCGACACGACCCCCGCTATCATCCACGTAAGCTTCCCCATCACAGGTACGACTATGTAGGTGAATCGTCGTAACGTCCAGACCAATCCTGCCGTCCGGAGCGCGAGGATCCTCCGAAGATCCGAAATTCCGCCCCCGGACTCAGGGAGAGCCCGACCTGTCGAGGCCGGATGAGCGTTGTCGCGCGTCTGGTCCGTTGAGAAACCTGGCGCGGTCTCAGCTGGACGGGATTTCGTCGTCCCACTGAAGCTTGTCGCCGCAGTGAAGCATCATCGCGCCCTCGTACGGATTCATGACCTTGCCGGACTTCTGAATCCACGGCGCGCCTTTGCCCGCAAACGTCATCGTGCAGTGGACCAGCATGTGTCCCTCTTGCTTGGCGGCATCTGCTTTGACGAACTCGATCATGCCCTCGCTCATGGTCTTGAACGCGGACCGCGCTGTCGCGATGTCTTGGGCTGCGATACGGCCGGCCCCCTGAACGATCTTGTCGACGCCGGGCTTGTCCGCTTTGCCCTCGGATGCGGCCACCACGGCGGCTCCAAGCTCAGCCAGGTTGTCGAGCTTGTCCTCTGCGAGGGTCGTCTGGATCTCGAGGTAGGGGGTGAGCAACGTGCCGTCGCTCGCGGGCTTGTCGGCCCCACCGGAGTCGCAGCCGATCGCAGTGGCTGCAAGCACGAAGAGAGCCAGGCGGGTGCGCATGCTGGGTCAGATAGCACGCACTTCGTGGGCTGGGGTAGAGTGCGACCCCCCGATGGCGCTCTGGAGCATTCTCTGCCTTGCGTTGAACGCGCCGCCGGCCACATCCGAGACCCCATCGACCGTGGAGGTGCCGACCACCGAAGAGCCCTCGGAGGCTGGGATCGCCGACGCGGTGGAGCCACCGGCGGACACCCTCGAACCTCAGGATGCGCCGAGCGAGCTCGACGAGCCGGCCGAACCTGCTGCCGCGGCGCCCGAACCGAGCCCTGAGCCGTCGTTCTTCAACGCCGAAACCGAATCGGCAGGCGAGCCCGTCGCCCCGCCGATGCCGGAGATTGAGGAACTCCCCCCAAAGCCGGGAGCACCGAAGGAGCCTCCCAAACGAAAGATCTTCGACACCGGGGCATCCGATCGGCCGCCTGCAGGCGCCGATGGGGGCAGCTTCTTCGATCCCGGCAAGCTCGCTGACGTTGGCGTTTCCGGGGGCGCAATTCAGATCCGAGGCTTCGTCGCCGCCAACTTCTTCATGGCGCAGCGGACCAACACGTTCTCGCGGGAGGGCGATTCGTTCACCCAGCTCAAGACGCTGCCCTACTTCGACGTCAGCTCCGCCACGCTCTACGTCGGCGCGCCGATCTTTGCGGACGTCGTTTACGCGCGCGTGGGCTTCGAGTTCCTCTCGGCCGGAGTCGTGCCGCCTGCAGGCGTCGATCCGTCGATCAGCGGCCAGACGCGGCGCTTCGTCGCCTTCGAGACCGGGGCTCTCGAGATCAACCCATTCGCGCTGGCCGAACGAACCCCCCGCTGGTTTCGAGAGGGCTTCAAGA
>CAYGTG010000410.1:0-7193 GCA_964352485.1 uncultured Nannocystaceae bacterium
GCCTCGAGCAGCGCGAGCTCTGCGTCGGCATATTGTCCCAGCTGAATCAGCAGCCTGCCGTCTGCATGGGCAAGCTCCGCGAGGATCGACTCGTCATCGACATGCTCGAGCACCCGGCGCGCCTCCTGAAGGTGTTTCCGGGTCTCCTCGTAGCGACCGAACGCGTACGCGGCAGAGCCCGCCGCCAGCGCGCGGCGCCCAGCGACGAGGTTTTCGGCGTCCAGCGCGACTGGGATCTCGGTCACGCCCCCCGGCTCGCACCGCTCCAGCCCCACCAGCCCTTGTACGCTCTCATACGCACGCTCGACCACCGCGGCATCGGGACGAGAGAGCACCCCGACCACGGCGTCCAGCTGCATACGCGCATCGTCGAGACACTGCTCGGCGGCCGGGTTGGCCTCACCGACCAGCCGGGCCTCACATGCGACGGCGTACGCTCGCTGCCAACGCATGGCGTAGCCATCAAAGTCCCGCGCGAGCCCGGAGAAGACCGTCGCCGAATACTCGACCCCAGCGTTCTCGAACGCGGACTCGACCTTCGCTCGTTTTTCCGCGTCCCAAGCCCCCCCGAGCGCAGCCGAAGCGTCACAGACGACCTCGTCGCCGGGCGCCTCAGTCCCCGCCGCGACCGCGACCGCGACCGCGACCAGCGCAACGCCTCCGCCCACCAGCGCCCGAGGAAACGGCCGCCGCGCCCGAGTCATCTCCTCGAGAAGCGAGAGCATCGACGCATGGCGGTCCTCAGGGTCGAAACTCAGCCCCCGAAGGATGGCTCGCCGTAGCCGTCGCGGTTCTCCCGGCCGCACCTCGGGGGGCTCGAGTTCGCCTTGCGCCATCCGCTTGAGGCGGGCTTTCCAAACCTTTCCCCGCCCGAACGGGTTGACGCCGTAGAGCGCTTCGTAGAGCGCAACGCAGTAAGCAAACTGGTCGCTGCGTGCATCACCGCGCTCGCCGCGGAACTGCTCGGGAGCCATGTAGGCTGGGGTCCCGATGACCATCCCCATCTGGGTGAGACTTTCTGAAGACTCAAGACGCTCGGGCAATTCTCCGGTGACGTCCGATGTCGAACGATACCCGTCGTCGAGTCGGACGAGCCCAAAATCGGTGACGCGCACCCGCGCAGCGGCGTCGATAAGGACGTTGGCGGGCTTGAAGTCACGGTGCACCCATCCGTGCCCATGGACCGCCACGAGCCCGCGGCCTGCCTGCTCGAACGCATCGACAACCTCGGACCAATGACGTTCGTTGTCCGCGTCGAGCCACTGTCGCATCGTCTGACCCACCACCAGCTCCATCGCGATGAAGATCCCGTCCTCAAAGGTCCCGACGTCGTACACAGCGACAATGTTGGGATGGGACAGCCCCGCGAGGGACTGCGCTTCCCGGATCATCCGGGTCAGCTCCGTAGGCGATCGTCGGCGGTTTGGGTTGAGAACCTTGACCGCGACTTGGCGGTCGAGCTCGGGATCGTCGGCAGCGACCACCGTCCCCATGCCGCCACTTCCGAGGGTCGAACGGACGATGTACCGGCCGATCACCATGCCTTCGGCGAGCGTCGCCCCATCACTGGGCTCCGGCATCCCCTCAACGCACGTGGTCGCTTCCGAGTCGATGAAGGAGTCTACCAGGCCAACCTGCAGCCCAACGCGAAGAACCCGGCGGTGAGGCCGGGCTCCCAACGAGCAAAGTGCTGAGGCCGCCCCCTACCCTTGCGGGTTGCCGCTCTGACTCAGCGCGAAGCCGGTCATGTCGCTGTAGGTGTACGGCGACGTGAGGCCGGTGAACGTGTCGAAGGCACCGGTCGCGGGGTCGACTCGCCAGGCTTCGGCGCCCTGAGAGACAGCCCAGACGTTGCCCTGGAAGTCGATGCTGATGCCTTTGGCGTAGCCAGGAATGGGGTAGTCCTGCACCACGGCCATGGTCTCGATATCCACGCCAAGCAGACGACTGCCGGAGCCAGCGACCCACAGGATGTCGTTCGCGTCGACCATGCAGCCACCGCCCTGCGAGCCCACCGAGACGGAGTCCCAAAGCTCGGTGACCGGGTTGAAGCGGGCGAGCTGTGACTGGCAGGTCCATGGGCGTCCGACGGGGTCGACGGTCATCCCGTAGCCCGACGGTGCAGGCCAGGTGCTGACCGCGAAGTCGCCCCGGTTGACGCGGAAGAGGGTCTGGCCGCTGAGCATGCTGCCCCAGAAGTTGCCGTCGGCATCGACCGCACCACCGTAGATGCCGTAGTTGTCGGACGCCACGCCGACCGGGACGGTCTGCTCGACCACGCCGGTCTCGCCGTCCATGAGCACCACGTCCATGATGGAGCCCGAGTTGACCGCGCCCGAGGTCCACAGCTTGACGTTCTCGTAGCGGCACGTCGCGTTGGAGAAGTCGCCTTGGGTCCACGCCATGGGACGCTGGCGGCTGTAGCCGAAGGGCGTGTGCCAAGCGATGCAGCCGTCCTGCCAGGGCTTGACGTCGGCGGCGCCGCTGGAGGTGTTGGTCGGGTCGGGGCAGTCTTCCATGCGGGCGCGAATCATCGTCACGCCGCCGTTGCGGTTGGCGACGGCCATGTCGCCGTTGAGGTTCACCGAGGTTCGGGAGGGACTGCCGCCGGTGTCGGAGCGCACCAGGTAGCGGCCTTCCTCGACCAGCGTTTGCGTGTTGATCTTGGAGACCGTGCCCTCGGGGCTGTTGGCCACCCAGATGTACGAGAAGTCGGTGCCCAGCCCGCTGCCGTTTCCACCCCCGCATGAGCCCTCGGCGTCTGGAATGCCGCCGATGTCGAACTTGGGGGTGCCATCGGAGTCGGAACCCTGCGTCGGGCTGGTGTTCGGTCCGCTGTTGCTGTCGCTGTCGCTGTTCCCGGAGCCCTCGGTCTCACCACCACTGTCGGTGTCGCCCATGGTGAGACCCTCGGTGACAGTGGTGACCAGCGAACCACCACCGTCATCGCCTGTCCCGTCCGCCCCGCTGCCGCCGCACGCGACGCCAAGCACCGCCATTCCGATTATCCGAGCTCGTTGCATCATCAGGTCCCCGATGGACAGGATGGCAGTCTGCGGCCAGGGACACAAACGCTCGCCGGGATTCTCCTCGATGCCCGGAACCCGCACGATGTTCTCCATGTGTAGTTGATGAACCTACTTTGACGCCCGCTGATCGCGCGAGCCTGGCCGGACGTAGAGAACGCCGCCCTTGATCACGCCCGCGGGACGTTCGAGACGAGCAATGTCGTCGAGCGGGTTGCCCTCGATCAGCACGAGGTCAGCGTGGTGGCCTTCGCGGATCGTGCCGACATCCGAGAGGCCCAGCAGCCGTGCCGCCGCCGAGGTCCCGGCAACGATCGCGTCCATCGGCTTCATGCCCGCCTCGACCATGAGGGTGAACTCGCGACCGTTTTTTCCGTGCGCGAAAACACCGGCGTCGCTGCCAAGCACGATCTCGACGTTGGCGGCATACGCCATCGCAAAGCTCTCACGCATCTTCGGAGCGATCGCCCGTGCCTTCGCAGCGGACGACTTCGACAGGGTTCCAGCGTCCGCGGCTCGCAGGACATGCTCGCCGGCGCTGAGGGTCGGCACCAGCACGGTTCCCTTCTTCTTCATCAAGGCAACGGTTGGCTCGTCGAGAATGCTCCCGTGTTCGATCGAGTGCACACCCGCCTCGACCGCTTCGCGAATCCCTTGGGTCCCATGAGCGTGCGCCGCCACGCGGATCCCGGCCCGGTTGGCCTCGTCGACGGCCGTGGCCAGCTCGGGCGTGGTGAGCTGGGCGACACCGAGCGTATCGCCCGAGGACATCACGCCTGCGGTCGCGCAGACCTTGATGACATCGGCGCCGTGCTTGATCTGGTACCGAACCGCCTTTCGGACCTCGTCGGGTGAGTCGGCCACCCCGGCGCGATAGTCCTGCATATCGGGCAACAGCGCCGGTTGATACCCGTGGGTATCGTCGCAATGGCCCCCGGTGATGGTGATCGCGTGGTTGGCCACGAGCATCCGCGGACCGGGGACGATGCCGCCGGCGATCGCATCGCGTAGCGCCCGGTCCGCGAAGGTTCCACCCACGTTTCGCACCGTCGTGAATCCAGCCTGCAATGTCGACCACGCGTTGGCGACTCCGCCCAACGCTCGGTCGGCGTCGTGCTCTTTCATCTCGCGAACGACTCCGGTCGCGTAGTCGGGCGGCGGCGTGAAGGTCATGTGCACGTGCGCGTCGATGAACCCGGGCAGCACCGTGTAGCCCTCGAGTTCGAGCACCTCGACATCTCCGGTCGCCGCGAGGTGCTGCCCCACGTTCGCGATGCGTCCCTGCTCGATGTAGACATCCACCCCGGTCCGCGGATCGGCTCCGGTTCCATCGATGAGGGTCACGCCACGCAGCAGCAGCGGCCGCACCGAAGTCGACGCGGGCGGCCCAGCCTCAGACTGCGCCGAAGCGACACGCGTCGCGGAGACGTGAACCCCGGCCGGCGCGGGTGACTGCGTCGCCGCACAGCCAGCAAAGACGAGCGACGAGGCGAGGAGGCGGGCGCGCATGGCCGCATCTTGCCGGATCGGTCCGCGGCCCGCTCACCCAAGGGCGATCAGAGACTCAGCGCTGGCGGTCTGCGAACGTCTGACCGAATGCGCCGTAGCGGGTGGGCTGCCGGGAAAGAAACGACTTCGCCCCCGATCGCATCTGCGCCGACTGGTTGCCGGTGAACCCCAGCATGCTGCCTTGGCGACAGCTGCACATGATGTTCGTGCTGCCCTTGCTATGCGCCAGGCCGAACAGGTGGCCAAGCTCGTGCGCAAAGGTGGTGTTGGGTGCGCCGTCGGTGACAACGACATACTCGCGCTGACGAAGCTCGCGACGCAGGCCGCGGTAGCGCCAGTGCAAGCCGCGCACGCGACGACGCGCCCGTCGGCGACGGGGCCTGTCGAGTTCTTCGGTGACAAACACGTGAATGGTGCCGTCGCTGGGCGCATACCCGGCGAGCCTACGACGCTGCTGAGACTTGGTGACAGCCCGCCACCCGCGAGGGAGATGCCGAACCGAGTGCACGTAGACCTCGATGCCCGCTTGGGACAGGGCCCGATTGGCGCGCAAGACCCACTGCGTGACCCGGGCCTGAGAGGCCACCGGATCGCCGTCGTCGGTCGCGACATGCACGGTCAGCGGCATGCGAATGAGCACCCGCGAGGTGCGCGCGGTCCACTGGTTGGCCTCGCTGCGAACGCTGGGGACGACCTTTCGGCCCCGGGCCTCGGCGCGCGAAAACGGGAGAAGCGAGAACGCGACCGCGACGAGCAGCAGCGTGATGGCCCGGCGTGGGCCCCTCGTCTTCATGTTCTGTACACCGTTCAAGGCCGTGCTTTTATTGTGAGGCAAAAGACCATTCTGCGCAAAGTAGAGATGGGTCCACATCACACCGCAGGGGGTCCTTCCCGGCCGCGAGGTCGGCGCCTCCCGCTCCGCTTGGGACGCTGCCGCGCTTGTACTACGCTGCCAGGCGATGTTTGGATCGAGCCAGCCCGCGATCGACTTCCTGCCCGAAGACGACGCTCGCGCGTGGGTCGCCGACACGCTGAGCTCGGTCGCTCGACGACTGGGCGCACCCGCACAGGCGCCCCAGTTCTTCAGCCGCAGCAAACCGCCCCGGGATCCCGACGAGCTGTTCGAGATGATGTGCGATGTGCAAGCACAGGTCGGACAAGGCGACGTCAACTTCGGCCTGGTGGACATGGTCGAGAAGGCACCCGAAGTTCCCCCCGGTTTTGTTCCCTTGGGCAACCCCGCCGGGCAGCTGATGCACACCTTCCGCCGGGACGACGAGTTCGTCACCGTCGTCGCGCCGACGCTGTTCCGAAAGTCCGAGCTGCTGTTCTCCGGTGCCGCCCGCGAACTTGGGCGGATCGCGCTCTCGGTATCCGGCGGTCACCAGCTCGAGCCCCAAGAGTTCGAGGCCGAAGCGGAACTCGCAGCGATCGCGCTGGGCATGGGCGTGTGGATCACCAACGGTTCGTACGTCTTTCAAAACAGCTGCTGCGGCGGCGGCTGCGGCATCGACTTCCGGAGTCTGAGAACCGGGCTGTCCATGCCCGAGGCCGCCTTCGCGACCGCACTCGACGGACACCGCAAGGGCGTGTCTCGACGCAGCATCGCAAAGCATCTCGAGAGCAACCAGAAGGCAGCACTCAAGCGCAGCTGGGGCTACATCGCGAAAGTCCCCGAGCTCAAAGCGCTGGGCAGCAGCCCCAGCGTCGGCGCGATTGCGTAGCACCCCTGCCTCGCGCTGATCGTTTCGCGTCCACCTGGCACCAACCAAGGGCTGCGAGAGGCTCCCGGCGAGGTATGCTCTCGCCGGATGTCGACGCGCATGCACGTGCGGCTGGATCGCGAGCAGCTGCTTGGACAGGAGCCGCACCTCGAGCACGGGGGCATGCTGGTGCCTGCGCCGGACGGGGCGCCGGAACCGATGACCGACGTGCTGCTGCGGGTCGACTGCGATGGCGCTTCGGCGGAGGTGCAGGCGCGCGTCGTTCACGTTGGCGATGGTCTCCTCGGGCTGGCGCTAATCGACGCCCCGAACGCTCGAACTCGGCTCGATCCGCTGTTCGCGAGGGCCCGCGGCGAGCCGGCCGAAGACGCCGCGACCGGCAACCTGAGGCTGCGGATCACGCGAATGTCATCGCTCGAAAAGCAAGACCTCGCGCTCACGGGGAATCGACTCGAGCGCTTGGCGCTGCTCAAAGACAGCAACAAGGCCCTTCACGCTTTGGTGCTCAAGAACCGCAAGATCTCCTCGGAGGAGGTCCGGATGCTCGCCGCGTTTCGCAACGCCAACCCGCAGGCGCTGCAGAAGATCGCCGCCAACTCAGAGTGGATTCGCGACGGCCGGATCGTGGCCGCGCTCGTCGGCAACCCGAAGACGCCAACCCAGGTCGCCGTCCGCCTGCTCGATCGGCTCCCCTCGGCCGAGCTTCGACGCCTCGCCAGAGCCACCGACGTACCGCCGGCGATCAGCAAGGCTGCCCGCCGGAAGCTCGGCTAGCGCTAGAAGCACGAACCGCACATCCTGCTGGCTCCGTCGGCCCGCTGCCGGGTATTGTGCGCCGCGATGAGGGCGAGCATCCTGCTCAAAGCTTGGATGGGGCTCTCCGGCCTGTTCCTGGTGCTGTTTGTGCTCGTCCACATGGCGGGCAACCTTCAGC
>CAYGTG010000411.1:0-802 GCA_964352485.1 uncultured Nannocystaceae bacterium
GTGGGCCTGCTGGCGCCCGGTATCGCGCACCAGATCAACAACCCCCAGTCTGGCGTCGTGGGCTACTCCAAGCTCCTCCTCGAGCAACGCACCCTGCCCGAGGGGGTCCGCCGAAAGGTCGAGAAGATCGCCCAAAGTGGGGAGCGCTGCCGGAAGATCGTCGAGGGGGTGCTGCTCTTCTCCCGCCAGCGTGAGGGGGGGCAGCGGGCTCCGATCGACCTGGGATCCCTCATCGATCGGGTCGTTGGCATCGGCGAGTATCAGTGGAAGATGCACAACGTGCGAGTCATGCGAGAACGCAACGACGCCGCGGTCGTGCACGCCGACCCCGACCAGATCGAGCAAGTCGCGCTCAACCTGCTCTCCAATGCCGTTGACGCCATGCCCCGAGGGGGCACGGTCCGCATCAACCTCGAACGCGTGGGAGATGAGGTGCGGCTGAGCGTTGCGGACGAAGGACACGGCATTCCGCCCGAAGTTCTCCCACGCATCTTCGACCCCTTCTTTTCCACGAAGGAGATCGGCAAAGGCACCGGACTGGGCCTGGCGATCTCTTATGGCATCGTGCAAGACCACGGCGGCGACATCGTGGTCGAATCCGACGGGAGGGGCGCCCGGTTTACGGTCATCCTTCCCGCTCGCTCTGCTGTCGCAACCAGCCCTACCGACCTGCCGACCTAGGACTCCCAATGGCCCGCGGACGCCCACCTGTCAAAGACACCTACTCCACGCACGACGTCGCAAAGATCTGCTGCGTCACGCCCACCACCGTCATTCGTTGGATCGAAGACGGGCTCATCCC
>CAYGTG010000411.1:812-7187 GCA_964352485.1 uncultured Nannocystaceae bacterium
CCCCGCGTGCAAGACGGTTGGCGGACACCGCCGGGTGAGGCGCGAAGACCTCGAGCGGGTCTGCCGTGAGCGCAACATTCCGTTCAACGTGCCCACGGGTACCGAGGTCGGTCGGATTCTCGTCGTTGACGACGAACCGGTCGTGCTGGACCTGGTGCGTGATGTGGTCAAAGAACTCAACCATAAGTTCGAGGCCGAGGTGGCCAAGGACGCCTTCGATGCCGGACGCCTCGTCGTGTCGTTCCGGCCACAGCTGATCTTCCTCGACCTGATGATGCCCGGCGTCGATGGGTTTGAGGTTTGCACCCGGCTCAAGAAAGACTCGGCGACCAAGGACACTGAGGTCATCGCCATCACCGGCTACTACACCGAGGCCAACACCGAGCGCATCCTCGCGGCCGGTGCGGCCGCCTGCCTGCGAAAGCCGCTCGACGTGCTTGAGGTTCGGCGCAAGGTCATCGAGGCCTTCCATCTCAAGGAGGACATCGTCGACGCTGAGGGGGGCGCCGCCACGCCAGCGGACGAGGTCTCCAGGGTCCTGGTCGTGACCCAAAACGCCGACTTTCGAGCTCGGGTCAAGGAAGAACTCGCTCAGGCGCAGCCGCCTGTCGAGGTCCTGACCGCGCAGACCGGCGCCGATGCACTGCTCGTGGCCCAATCGGCCCCGCCGCGGTACGTCATCTTGAGCCTGACGGTTCCCGACGTCGTGACCTCGAAGGTCATCGAGACGCTGGCGGGCAAGGGCAAAGGGGGCGCGCACTTGATCGCGGTGCACGATGCGCCGACCGACGACATTCGCGCCACGGCTCGCAAGGCTGGCGCGCGGATGTGCCTGCCGACCGCGGCGGTCACCGGAAGCGTTCGAGAACTCCTCGGTGTGTGAACCGGCGCCCCGGCCGCGCCCGCCGGCCGGGCACGGTCAGTGGTAGCATGGTGCCATGGATTGGAGAGGTGGATCTTGGCGTGGTGCTCCCCGAGTTCTAGCGCTGGGCGCTGGGCTCGTGGTTGCAGGTTGTAGCGAAGCTCCGCGGGAAGAAGAGGCCGCCGAGCAGCCGACCGGGAACGAAGCGGCCACCGGGACCCCATCGTCGAGCAGCACATCCCCGCCGGACGCGACCTGAGCGCGCCCGGCGTCGAAGGCTCGACCGGGGACGATGACGGCGGCATCAAGCTCGACGTCGGGCCGACGGAGACGACCGGCATCACGCCGACCGATTCCGACGGGGAGGCGGGATGCAAGAAGGTCGACTTCCTGTTTGTGATCGACAACTCCGGGTCGATGGGCGACGAGCAGGACAACCTGATCGCCAGCTTCCCCGGGTTCATCGACACCATCCAAAACACGCTCGATGACGCTCAGGACTACCACTTGATGGTCGTCGACACCGACGAGTGGGTCTACGCGGGCTGCGGAGGTTTCTGCGGTCTCGCTCCGCCGCAGTGCATCGCCGAAGACGGATCTTGCGACTCGTTCGCCGACCTGGTGTGTCTCCTTGGGTGCGAACTGATCGACTCGGCATGCGAGGGATACAACTGCGGCGGCGGCACGACCCCGCTCAACTGCGAAGCGGTGCTCGGCGCCGGCGTCGTGCATCCTCGGGGTACACGAGCCTCCAACCAGGACTGCAACTTCGCCAACGGGTTGCGGTACATGGACAGCGCTGAGCCGGACCTGCCCGCCACGTTCGCTTGCGCCGCGAACGTGGGCGTGGGCTCGACCCAAGGCACCGAGCGTCCGATGGAATCCATGGTCCAGGCGGTCACCGCAGGCACGGCCGCGGCGGCTTGCAACACCGGGTTCATTCGTGACGATGCGATCTTGGTGGTCACCTTCGTCACGGACGAGGACGACAACAACGACTCCGCCGGCAACGTCGATGGTTGGCGACAGGCGCTCATCGCCGCGAAGGGGGGCGATGAGTCCGCAGTGGTGGTCCTGGGCTTGTACGGAGACAACGACCAACGCGGCGGCATCTGTCCGCCGCTCAACCCGGATTCGACCGCCGGCGCCGAGCCGAGCGTGAATCTGCGGAACTTCGTGGACTCGTGGGGCGAGCGCGGGATCTCGGGCTCGGTCTGCGCGGACAGCTACAACGACTTCTTCCAGTCGGCCGTCGACATCATCGACACGACCTGTGAAGACTTCATACCGCCCGCGGGATAGGATCCCATCGCTGCGACGCCTCTTCGATCGCAACCCCGACGGCGACACCCTCACCGAGGCCGGGCGCGAGATGCTGCCAGGGGCCGAGCTGGAGCTGAGCCAGATTGAGCGCGGGCTGGCCGGTGTTTACGCCCGTGCTGCTCGCGATGCGGCTGATCGGCAAGGCGCCGTGGTCGCGCCGCGACTGTCCAAGGCGGTGCTGCACGGCGAGGTGAAGGCCGCAGGACTCACCGACCTGCAGGCGCCCGAGGTCGGCGCCGCGTCGCGCACGGATTTCTTGGTCGCTAGTACCGCAGATCTGAAGTCCGTTCCGGGTTTCGGGAGAAGGGGGCGGAGCAAGAGAGCGAAGCGTCCCGAAGGGACGCGCAGCGGGAGAGATAGAAAGTACCGAACGCAGATCTCGGTGACCGAGGGGTTCGGAGCGACCCCACACCCCGAAGGGGGTCGCGCAGAAACCCGGCACGGATTTTGGGCATGAGGTACTAGCTCGCGGCGACGACTGGGTCGGCCTCGAGCAGCGCGATCTCGAGAACCTGCTCGATGCGGTCGACGTAGCGCAGTTCGATGTCTCTCCGAACGGCCTCGGGGATCTCTGGCTCATCTTTGCGGTTCTGCGCCGGGAGGATCACGATCTTGGCACCGGCTCTGTGCGCCGCGAGGACTTTTTCTCGGACGCCGCCGATCGCAAGCACGCGACCGTGGAGGGTGATCTCGCCGGTCATCGCGATATCGTGGCGTACGCGTCGTCCGGTGAGCCTGGAGACGAGTGCCGTGGTGACGGTGACGCCTGCGCTCGGCCCATCCTTGGGCACGGCCCCGGCGGGGAAGTGCACGTGCAGATCGAGCTTTCGCATCTGGGCCGGGTCGATGCCGAACTTGCGGGCGCGGCTGCGGATGAGGCTCATCGCGGCCTGACCCGATTCCTTCATCACCTCGCCGAGGCGTCCGGTCAGTCGCAGCTTCCCTTCGCCGGGGGTGGTCGCGGCTTCGACCACGAGCAGCCGGCCGCCGGTGGAGGTCCAGCCGAGTCCGGTCACCACGCCGACCGCCGGGGAACGCTCAAGGTGGTCTTCGGTGTAGCGCGGGGGTCCGAGCACCCGTTCGACCTCCTCGGGTGTGATCCGAACCTGAGCGGCAACGTCTGCATCGTCGGCGTCGCCCGCTTCGACTAAGCCCATTGCGACATCGCGAAGCATCGCCTCGATCTGTCGCTGCAGGTTTCGGACCCCAGACTCACGGGTGTACCGGGTCGCGATGAGGTCGAACGCGGCGTCTTCGAACGTGACGGCAGCGGGGCTCATGCCGTGCTCGGCGAGCGCGCGAGGGACGAGGTACTCCCGCGCGATGGCGATCTTTTCGTGCAGCGTGTAGCCGGTGAGGTCGATGAACTCGAGGCGGTCACGCAGGACGAGCGGGATCTTCGAGACGTCGTTCGCCGTGCAGATGAAAATCACCTTGGAGAGGTCGTAGGGCGTGCCGAGGTAGTGGTCCTCGAACTCGTCGTTCTGCTCGGGGTCGAGCGCTTCGAGAAACGCGGACGCGGGGTCCCCTCGGTTGGCGTCGCCACCGAGTTTGTCGATCTCGTCGAGCAGGAACACGGGGTTCGTGGTTCCGCCCTTGCGCATGAGCTGGATGAGGCGGCCGGGCAGGGCGCCGACGTAGGTCCGGCGATGGCCTCGGACCTCGGCGTCATCGCGGACGCCGCCCAAGGACATGCGGACGAATGTGCGCCCGAGCGATTCGGCGATCGACCGGGCCAGGGACGTCTTTCCGACCCCCGGAGGGCCCGCCAGACACAGCAATGGCCCGCGCTTGCCGGGTGCGAGCTTGCGGACGCTGAGATACTCGATGACGCGTTTCTTGACCTTATCGAGGCCGAAATGCTCGCGCTCGAGGAGCTCCCGCGCAGCGGACAGATCGAGCTTGTCCTCGGTCGCATCCGCCTCGCCCCATGGGAGGTCGGCCATCAGCTCGACGTAGGTGCGGGCGATGTTCGCCTCTTGGCTCTGCGGGTTCATACGTCGCAGGCGATCGAGCTCTCGCGCGACTTCCCCCTGCGCGTGTTCGGCGAGCTCCTTCTTCTCGAGGCGGTCGGCCAGCTTCTCGAGCCAGGCATCCTCATCGCTGCTGTCGTCGGCGAGCTGAGACTGAATCGCGCGAAGCTTGTGGCGCAGCAGGGCCTCTTGCTCGTGCTGGCTCAAATGGTCTCGGACGTGCTTGTCGAGGTCGCGCCGGACGTGCAGGACGTTGATTCGCTGGCTCACCTGCTCGAGCATCTTGCGAAGCCGCTCGGTAATCTGCAGTTCCATCAGCACCTCCACGGACTGCTCGGCTTCGAGGTCGATGTGGGTGGCGGCGAGGTCGCAGATCGCTCCTGGGCTGCGCTCGGCGGTCAGGACCGCGAGGGTCTGCGCGCGGTTGCGGTTCTTCGCGGCCGCCGGGAGCGATTCGTCGTGTTGCCGGACCAGGTCTTGGAGCGCCCCAGCGAGGGCGTAGGCGAGGGTGGGGTCCCCCATCGTCTCGTGCGCCCGCTGGTACTGGATCGTGCTGATGTCGGGGCCACGGTTGAGACCGAGCAGGCGGACCCGGTGCAACCCGCGGACGATCGCGGTCATACGACCGGGGACGCCGTGAAGCGCCTGGGTGACCTCGGCGAGCAGACCGACCGGGTAGAGGTCCTCGAGTTCGGGGCGCTCGACCAGAGGGTCGCGCTGGGTGGCGACGATCACGAGCTTGGCGAAGGGGTCGCCCTCTCGGAGGCTGCGCGCCTTCTCGATCGCGCCCACGGAGGTCGAGCGGCCGAGCTCGATCGGCTGCGGTAGCCCCGGGAGCAGGGACATCGATCGCAGCGGCAGCAGCGGCAACTCTCCGGATGCGGGGCGGGACGGCGGGCGCGCGGCCATGCCGGGACAGTAGCAGGAGCGGACGCAGGGCGTCATGGACGGTGCATCGTCCGCGTGAGCTGGTAAAAGAGTCGACCGTGATCGCTTCGTCCGACGCCGCCCACACCTCGAAGGCCGCTGCAGTCGCGCTCGCCGCGGTGGGAGCGGTGCTGCTGGGCCCCGTCCTTCCCGTGGAGCACGGCTGGGGACTGCCGGTGGCCGCGGTGGCTGTCCTTGGGTTGGTGTCCGTGTGGCGGGACGCGGGGGGGGCCTATCGTTCGGTACCGCCGCTGGGCACCGGCGTTCACGCAGCGACGCTCTTGGTCTGGCTTTGCGCGGCAGCGTTGGCCGCAGTCGCCGCCAGCGTTGCGGTCGCGGTGACGATCGCGTTTCCCGGCTCGATCTGGGCGGTGCCTGTCGTGGTGCTCGGAGCCGCCGCGGCCGGGTGGGTCGGACCTCGGGCTCGACTGCCGGTGGCGATCGGCATGGCATTGCTCGTTCCCGCGGCCGGCATCTTCGGAGCGCGCCATGAAGCGGCGGGCCCCGACGCCTCAGGCTGGGCGCACAGCGGCCCGATCCATGGGATTCACCCCTTTCAGATGACGGCGGTTCGGCTCGACGGCTATGGGCCCTTCGATGTTCCGATCAATGACTACGTCGAGCCGGAAGCCGGCCGCGGGTACAGCCCCGAGACGTTCGCGGACGCGCTGGAGCGGGCGCTCCACGACATCGCGCGGGTGCACTTCGCCGACGGTCCCGCGCGGGCCCGGCAGGCCTATGCGGACGCCACCGTCGAGGCGGTGACGCTCCCGGCGGTCCAGGAGACGCTGGGCGTTTCACCGGGGGCCGAGACCCAGCCGCGGGTGATCGTGCACTCGGGAAGCTGGGGACAGCACTCCCGGGTCGAGTTCGTTTGCCCTGGAAAACGCGACGAACCGGGTGGTCCCGAACCCGACAAACTTCTCAGTCGGATGTGCCCCAACAAGTATGCGTCCGAAGCGAGCGCCGGACTCGGTGTGACGGGGCGCTGGCCGGGCTACACCGAAGGCCGAGGACAGCCGCGCCTCGGGCTCGCGCCTTCGAATGCACAAACGCGGTCCGATCCCGCCGTGGTTCGCTCTGAGCGCCGCAGTGGAGCGCTCGGGTGGCTGGGGGTGGGGCTGCTCGTGTTGTTCATCCCCAGGGGCCGCACGCTGCTCGAGCGCGGTGCGCCTCGGTTCACGGCCGCCGTCGCCGTTGCGGCGTTGACCGCCGCCTTGGTGCTCGCGTTCGAGAGGCCCCCGGGGGTCGGTGGCGTGGGCTTCTACGAGGCCGGGGGCGCCGTCCGAG
>CAYGTG010000412.1:0-7124 GCA_964352485.1 uncultured Nannocystaceae bacterium
TCTCGGGGTCCGAACGCTGATGCGGAAACCCGGCACCGCCTCGCGCGAAGTGCACATGGCGCCTCGCACGCTCGGCGCGATCTCGTCAGGGAGTCCCAATGCCGCGAATGTCGGGTCCGCAGGGCCCCGGTGACGGTTCTTGAGGGCCGGCGAGTGCGGTAGCTTGAGCCCCGGATGAGCGCGCTCAATCCTTCGATTTTTGGCGGCCTGGGCAGCGTGGGTCCTGGCGACTTCGCACACCTGCATCTGCACTCGCAGTACAGCCTGCTCGACGGAGCGATCCGCACGAAGGATCTGTGCCGGACCGTCAAAGAGCGAGGCATGCACACCGTGGCGGTCACCGACCACGGCAACATGTTTGGCGCCGTGCAGTTCTACGAGGAGGCGCGCAAGCACGACATCAAGCCGATCCTCGGCTGCGAGGCGTACATCTCCGACGGGCCCATGGAGACGCGAAAGGACCGGAAGAACTACCACATCGTTCTTCTGGCCCGAAACAACGCCGGCTTCGCCAACCTGCAGCGGCTGGTGTCCTTTGGGTACCTGCGCGGCTTCTACTACAACCCGCGCATCGACCGGCAGATCCTCAAGGAGCACAACGAGGGCCTGATCGGGCTCTCGGCCTGCGTGTCGGGACACATCTCGCGGCTGCTGCTCGCGGGGAAGATGGACGAGGCTCGGCAGACTGTCCTCGAGTACAAGGACATCTTCGAGCCCGGTTGTTACTTCCTCGAGCTGCAGCCGAACCGCCTGGAGAATCAGGAGAAGATCAACCCTCTCCTGGCGCAGCTCGCTCGCGACTGCGGCGTGGGCATCGTGGGCACGAACGACTGCCACTACGTCAACCGCGAGGAGGCCCACGCGCACGAGATCCTCATGTGCATGGGGCAGGGCCGCACGCTCGACGATCCCAAGCGGATGAAGCACGACTGCGACGAGTTCTTCATCAAGCGTCCCGATGAGATGCAGCCGTACTTCCAGCAGTATCCCGAGGCGCTGGAAAACGCGGCGTTGATCGCCAAGGCGTGCAACGTCGAGCTCAAGCTCGGCACGCCCGAGCTCCCGGATTTCGCCTTGCCCGAAGGGGTTCAAACCGACCTTCCGGGGTACCTGCGCGAGGTGGTGCTGGCTGGCCTGCAGGAGCGACTTGGTGAGCTTCGTGCCCGCGGCTTCAAGCCCGACGAGGACCGCTACCGAGCTCGACTCGACTACGAGCTGGGGGTCATCAACAGCATGCAGTTCCCCGGATACTTCTTGATCGTGTGGGATTTCATCCGGCACGCGCGGAAGATCGGGGTTCCGGTCGGACCTGGGAGGGGCTCCGGTGCAGGCTCACTGGTCGCGTATTCGATGCGGATCACCGACATCGATCCGATCCAGTACAACCTGCTGTTCGAGCGCTTCCTCAACCCCGAGCGCGTCAGCATGCCGGATTTCGATATCGACTTCTGCATGCACCGCCGCGAGGAGGTCATCAGCTACGTGATGGACCGCTACGGGCACGACCACGTCGGCCAGATCGCGACCTTCCACAGCCTCAAGGCTCGTGGGTTGGTCCGTGACGTCTGCCGGGTGATGGGTTGGTCGGTCCAGGAGACCAACGAGCTGGCGAAGCTCATCCCCGAAGGTCCCAAGGTGACCCTCTCGGCCACGATGCTCGACCCGGCCGTGATGAAGAAGGAGATCAAGGCCAATGCGAGCGCCGCCAAGAAGTACAAGGACGCGCTTCCGATCGCCGAAGCCGCGGACAAGCTTCGTCGCCGGGTCGCGGATGATGCCGCTGGGAGTCCCTATCGCAACGCATCCGAGGTGATGAAGGTGGGGACCTCGCTCGAGGGCCTCAACCGGCACGCAGGCATGCACGCCGCCGGCGTCGTGATCGGGAACCGACCCTTGTGGGAGCACGTCCCTTGCTTCAAGGCCGACGGCAAGATCGTCACCCAATACACGATGGTCGACGCCGAGAACGCGGGCCTGGTGAAGTTCGACTTCTTGGGCCTCAAGACGCTCACAGTGATCAGCAACGCCGTGCGTCTGATCAACGACGGCAAGCTTCAGGAACTCCCGCCGTGGCCTCCGATCGAGCGTCCGACCGAACGCACCGAAGCGCATCCTGCAGCGCCGCATGGCTCCGGGTTGCCGGCGTTCGACATCGACACCATTCCGCTCGATGACCCCGACGTCTACGCGATGATCAGCCGCGGCGACACGACCGGCGTGTTCCAGCTGGAATCCTCTGGGTTCAAGGAGCTGCTGACCCAGCTCAAGCCCGACCGCTTCGAGGACATCATCGCCGCCGTCGCGCTGTATCGCCCCGGCCCGCTCGAAGGTGGCATGGTCGACACGTTCATCGAGTGCAAACACGGTCGGCAGAAGATCGTGTACCCGCACGACCTGCTCGAGGAAGTCCTGCGCGAGACCTACGGCGTGTTCGTCTATCAGGAGCAGGTCATGCAGGCGGCGCAGATCCTCGCCGGCTTCAGCCTCGGCGCTGCCGACATGATGCGTCGCGCGATGGGCAAGAAGAAGAAGGCCGAGATGGATCGGCAGCGGAGCTTGTTCGTCGCGGGCTGCAAGTCCGTCAACGACATCGACGAGAAGGTCAGCAACGAGATCTTCGACTTGATCGACAAGTTCGCCGGCTACGGGTTCAACAAGTCGCACTCGGCGGCGTACGGGCTGATCACGTATCAAACCGGCTACCTCAAGTGCCACTTCCGCACGGCCTTCATGGCCGCGCTGATGACCTGCGACAAGGACAAGAACGAGAACGTCGTCAAGTTCATCGCCGAGGCCCGAGGCTCCGGAATCGGCGTGTTGCCGCCGTGCGTCAACGAGTCCGAGCGCGACTTTTCTGTGGTCACGCGACCGAACGAGGACGACAAGGATACGACCGAGCAGTGGATTCGCTTCGGTCTGGGCGGGGTCCGCAACGTGGGCGACAACGCGGTCGACTCCATCCTCTTGGCCCGCAAGCAAGACGGCCCCTTCATCTCGCTGTTCGAGATGTGTCGCCGGGTCGACATCAAGAAGGTCAACAAGCGCACGATCGAGGGGTTGCTGCGCTCCGGTGGCCTCGATGGCGTCTCGGATGGTCATGGTCGCGCCCAGGTGATGGCCGTCATCGAGAACGCGGTCGAGCAAGGGCAGGGCGCCCAGCGCGACCGCGAGTCGGGACAAGTCGGGCTGTTTGCGGCCATCGCCGAGCCCGACTCGGTCTTCGTCGAGTCGTATCCGGATATCCAGGATTGGTCGGCCAAAGAACGACTGATGGGGGAACGAGAAGCGCTGGGCTTCTACCTCACCGGCCATCCGCTCGATCGCTTCCAGCAGGACGTCGAGCGTTTCGCCACCAGTCACGTCGGCAAGCTTCACCGGGGCCTCGACGGCCAAGAGATCGTCCTCGCGGGGGTCATCTGCGAGTTCCGCGAGATTCAGACCCGCAGCGGCAAGGGGCCGATGTGTTTCTTTCAACTCGAGGACCAGTACGGCCGGGTCGAAGTCATCGTATTCCCCAAGACCTACCAGCGCGTTGACGAGGAGACGGGGATGTCCCTGGGGGACGAACTCCAGCAGGCCGCCGAAGAGCCGGTGCTCGCCAGCGGCAAGGTCGAGGTCGAGCGTTCGGACGAAGGAGACGTCAAGCGCTACAAGCTGCTCGCTGATTCGGTGCGGCTCGTGGCCGACGTCCGCAGCGAACGCACCAAGAAGGTGTTGCTTCGTCTTCGCTCCGAGCAACTCACCGACGACAAGGTCCTGGGCCTCAAGCAGCTCGTCAGTGACCACAGCGGTCCGTGCACCATGGAGCTGCAGGTGACCGTCGATGGCAAATTTGCCTCGCGGATCGTCTTTGGGGATGAGTTCGGCGTGACCGCCGACGAGTCCTTGATGCTCTCGATCGAGCGCATGTTCGGTCCGGGCGCAGCCTCGATGCGGTGATGATGGCCGGGGCTGAGACCGACGTCCCGGGCCTCCCCGAGCGCTACCGCGTGGAGGCGCATTTGGGACGGGGTGGCCAGGCGCAGACCTTGGCTGCGACCGACACCGTGACCGGAGATGCGGTCGTGGTGAAGGTGTTTAGGCTCGCGGGCAGCGACGCGTGGAAGCGGTTCGAGCTGTTCGAGCGCGAGTGCGCCGTCTTGCGTTCGCTGAAGCATCCCTCGATCCCCGCGTACGTCGAGCACGGCGGTGACGAAGAGGCGGGGGTGTTCTTCTTGGTGATGCAGCGGGCTCCGGGGGAAACCCTGCAGGCGCAGATCGACGCAGGCCGGCGGTACACGGATGCCGAACTCGAGTCGATACTTGGGGGGCTGCTCGACGCACTCGCGTATCTGCATTCGCTCAACCCACCCGTCATTCATCGCGACCTCAAGCCCGGCAACGTGGTGTTGGGCGAGGATGGCCACGTGTGGCTGGTCGACTTTGGGAGCGTGCGTGACGTCGTCGTCGACTCGCGCCAGTCGACGGTGGTGGGGACGTACGGCTACATGGCGCCGGAGCAGCTTCGGGGGCAGTCGTCTCCGGCGTCCGACCTGTATGGGCTCGGTGCGACGTTGGCCGCGGCGGCGACGGGAGCGGATGCGGCGAAGCTGCCCTCGAAGGGACTGGAGCTCGAGCTTGGGGATGTGATCAAGCCGGGGGCTCTGCGGGATCGGTTGCAGTGGATGCTGCGCGCAGACCCAGACCTGCGTCCGGCCACGGTCGCCAAGCTTCGAGCCGGTCCAGGACAGGAGGGCGGAAGTGTTGCTGGGAGCGTGGACGGTGCCAACGACAATTTCCCAAACCTCGCCAAGGCCCTGGCCCGACCCGAGCGATCGCCTGTGCCCGCAGCGTTCGATCGTGGGGCGGCGATGGCACGCAAGCAGCTCCGGTATGTGGGCAGCGCAACAGCGGTGGTTGCGCTCGCGACCCTGGTGTTGAGCGGAGGATCACTGTTCACCGCGATCGCCATGGCTGCAATCGCGGCCGGGGTTGGTGTCCCGTTCTTCGGCGGCCTTGTGCGCGAGCTGGACGAGGGCGGCTGAGGTCCTTGGGGAGGGACTCGCCGCCTGATCGCCCTCAGCTCTTGCGTCGGCGACGACGCCTCGGCTTCTTTTCTTCGGCCGGATCCTCGTCGTCCACCGGCTCCGGAGGACTCAGCTCGGCGAAGAAAACCGCAAGCTCCTCGTCCAAGGAGAACTTGAGTTCCTCCTCGAACTGCGTCGCGTCGCGACACACGCGGGCGATGTTCGCCACGTAGATCGCGACCCCGGTCAGCGTGAGCGTGGTGTCTTGAGGGTCGATGCGCGTGCCCAGGGCGAGGGCCGGCAGGCGAGGGTCGATGCCCTCGGCGACCAGCTCTGGGGCAGGGCGCTCCTGGATCAGGACGGCGATCGGGCGCTCCTGCTCGATGGCCTCCCGAATGGCGGGGATCTCGACCCGCTGAAGCGCTTGGAGGACGCGACGCTGAAGCCGGCCCACCGGAGGAAGCCACTCGGGGAGTGGGGTTCGGGCGTCGAGCTCGAGCGTGCGCAGGCTGGCTTCTGCCGCATGCAGGACCTCTTTGCTGCGCAGGCGTGCTTCACCGAGGAGGTACCAAGCGTCGGCTTCTTCGGGGAACCAGGAGGTCAGCGCGCGCAGCTGCTCGGTCGCGGCGGGGATCTCTCCCAGGTCGAGCTTGAGCCGGGCCCAGCGCATGACGAGCTGGAAGGCGCGGGCGACCCGGTCCCGCTGCTCGTCGGCATCGAGACGCTCGCCGTCGTTGTCGAGCATCAGGGTTTCGGCGGCCTCGGCGTGCACGGGGTCCGGATTCTTGAGGTCGGTGTCCGCGGGCCCGCGGGCGGCCAAGGCGAGCGTGGCGAGCACGACCGCAAAGTCCTCGGCTTGTCCGAGGTTCGGCGCGTTGTCTCCGGTCAGTGCCGGTCCCGCCTCAGCGTGCAGTCCGGCCTGCGCCAGCGTGCACTCGGCCCGCAGCAGCCCCAGATCGAGCGCTTCGAAGGCCGTGAGGTGATCCAGCTCCAGCGCGTCCTCACAAAATCGCAGGGCTCGCGTAGGGTCCTCGAGGTCAAACAGACAGACCTGCGCCGCGGCGACGTAGGGTTCGAGGTATTCGGGGTCCAGCTCGGCCGCACGCTCATAGCAGCGCAGGGCCTCGGCGGGGTCGCCCTCGGCCAACGAAATTGCCCCCAACAGGACGCTCGCGTCGGGGTCGTCGGGCCGGACTTCCTGGGCGTGTTCGACCGAGGTCCGCGCAGCCACCACGTCGCCGCGGTCGAGCAAAGCCCATCCGCGGTCGAGGTGCGCAGCGTACCGGCTCGACTCGCCGTATCCGCTGTCGAACTCTTCGACGTCCCGACTGACCATGAAGGTCTGATATATCATGCGCACGGATGAACGATGCCCGCTCGCACGTTCGGTCCGTGTCGCTTCCCGTGTTGTTCCGCAAGCTCCGATGGGCCGCTCTCGCGGTCGTGCTTACCGCGCCTGGCTGCCGCCGAAACTCACCACCGTCGATCCCGACGTTTTTGGGGGACGACCGGCGCAGCGAGGTGGATGCGGCCGCGCTCGAGCCGGCCCTCGCCGACGCCTGGACCCGCCTGCAGGCCGCGTGGGAGGACGCTCCGGAGTCGGACCGCGTTCCAACGATCGCCGACGAGATCCTCGAGCAGAATCCGCCCCCGGAACTCGCGCGCGAAGCACTGCACGCCAGTCAGCCCACGCCTACCTGCTTGGGCAGGACGTGGACGCGGCTGCACTCGCGCTTCGGGGGCTGTCGTGGGAGCCCCAGGCAGCCAAGCCCGGGGACTTGGAGCGTTCGCTCACGCAGCTTCGCCTTCGCGCCTTGGCGCGCGGGGGCGACCCGCAGGTCGCGCTGCAGGAGCTGGACGATCCCCAGCTGGTTGGCCAAGCCGGCCTGCAGCCCGGACCGCTTGCCGGGATTCGGGCCGTGGCCCTCGAGCGCGATGCGGCCTTTGCTCCCGCGCTGACCGCGTACACGGTCTGGCGGGCCTCGGTGCCCGACGACTCGGCCGCGGCGCTCTACGCCGACACCCGGATCTTGTCCCTGGGGCGGACCCTGCCGAAAACGGCCATCCAAGAGGAAGCGGCGGGTCTCGACCCTGGTCCGGCGCGTCGGTGCCTCGAGG
>CAYGTG010000413.1:0-7112 GCA_964352485.1 uncultured Nannocystaceae bacterium
AGATCCTGAGGCAGCCCGTAGTTGGCCCCGTCGGCGGCGAGGGCGAGCATGCGGATGGACGTGAGGCGAGGCGACATGCTCGGTGGTGGAGCAACGCTCGTGCCAGCGCCGCAGCGTCGTGGTCTCGGGAGCCTTCGCCCGCCGCAGGTGTCGATCTGGGAAGTGGACCTCGGGTCCGGTGCACAATTGGGGTGGCGGCGGGCGTCGGTGCGGGTAGGCTCGCACCCATGGCCGAATCCAAAGGCTACGACGAGCTGATCACGCAGGAGCAGGTGGAACAGATCATGAGCGAGGAGGGCGGCGCGGTTGTGCTCGACTTCTGGTCTCAGACCTGCGGCCCCTGTCTCGCGATGGCAGACGACTTCGCCCACGTCTCGGAGCAGTTCGAGCCGGGCGAGGTCCGGTTCTGCAAGGTCGACGTGACCGAGTACGGCAACCTCGCCGTTCCGTTCAAGGTGCGCTCTGTGCCGACGATTCTGTTCGTCAACAACGGGAAGATCCTCGACGCGGTCGTGGGCAAGCTGAGCGCCGAGCAGCTGGGTGCGAAGGCCGAGTGGTTGTTGGGCAAGTCCCAGCGCAAGGGCTTGCTCTCGAAGATCTTCGGATAGCGGGGCGCGCAGCCCTGCGCGGATGCGGCGGTGACCCGGGCTGGACTGGTACGGTGCTCGCGTGAGCAAGCCGTTCTCCACTCCGCTGTCGCGCAAGCTCGGACTCACCTACCCGCTGGTTGCGGCGCCGATGTTCATCATCTCCAACAAGGAGATGATCGTTGCGGCCGCCGAGGCGGGAATCCTGGGCACGATGCCCAGTCTCAACGCTCGAACTCCCGAGCAGTTCGCGGAGGACCTTGCGTGGATCCGCAGCAAGACGGACAAACCCTTCGGCATCAACGTCACGATCGGGCTGACCGATCCGCAGCGCCTTCAGCAAGACGTCGAGTTGTGCTTTGAGTACGAGGTCCCGGTCCTGCTCACGAGCTACGGCAACCCCACGGAGATCGTCAAGCAGGCCCACGCCCGTGGGGTGACGGTCTTTCATGACGTCATCCAGCTTCGACACGCTCTCAAAGCACAGCAGGCCGGGGTCGACGGCATCATCGCGGTCAGCCAAGGTGCAGGGGGCCACGCGGGCCGCGTGAACCCGTACGTCCTGATCCCGTACCTGCGTCGCAGCGTGGACGTTCCGATCATCTCCGCCGGTTGCATCAGCGGTGGGGACCAGGTGGCCGCCGCGCTGGCCTTGGGTGCACAGCTGGCCTACATGGGGACCCGCTTCATCGCGTCCGCCGAATGCGGCGCACCGCAGGCCTACAAAGACATGGTCGTCGACTCGACGCACGACGACATCGTCTACACCGACCAGGTCTCCGGCGTTCACGCCAACTTCCTCGAGCAGACGCTGCCCAAAGACCGGACGCCCTCGCGCGGTCCAGAGGCTGCCAAGCGATGGAAGGACATCTGGAGCGCAGGGCAGGGCGTGTCGCTGATTCAAGAGGTGGCGCCGATCGAACAGATCGTTCAAGCCATCGTCGGCGAGTATCACGACGCCGTTGCGCGCCTGCAGTGAGTGCTGCCCGCGCGCCGTGACCGAGCCTGAGTCCCTCGGCGTCGAGACACGTCGCGCGGGTGGTGATGGTCTCGCAGCAAACCTGGGGATGGACGCTCACAGGGTGCGCAGGATTCCTGTGGAGACGCTACCGACCGCGAGGTGCTGGCAACGTTTGTGCGACCCGGTCCTGGGCCCGGATTCGCGCTTTGAGCAGCGTCTCGGGATCGCCCGCCATGGCCTTCGCGTGCGCGTCCTTGAACGAGAGCGCATTGGGGGCCAGCGGGACGTCGTAGGTCGCAGCCTTGTCCCGCAGGTCAGTGGACTCGTGCACGCGCATCAAGAGCGCACCCTCGGGCAGGAACACCGAGGTGCAGCGCTCGCCCTCGCCCACCACGACGCCGGCGCTGCTGACGATCTTGTACCCACCGGATCGCGGGCCTAGCGTCAGGTTGGTGACGGTCGAGCCGATGTCGAACGCGCGGTCCGCAGTGACCGTGGCTGCGTGGGTACCCAACAAGACGCTGTCGCGGATCTCTCCGCTGTGGATGCAGGCGTCGATGAGCACGCTGCCGGTGACCGTGGCGTCGGGGCCGAGGCGTGTCTCTCCCACCAATCGATTACCCTCGGCGTCGGGCAACTCGGGAACCTCGGCCAGGGCTCGAGCGATCGTCCCTCCGGGTGTGTCGTCTCGAAGCGCGCCATAGAACGACGCCATGCTGCGGTGCTGGCCAATGTCGCCCCAGTATTGGTCGCCAAAGTCCATCGCCATCAACTTCACGGCCCGCCCATGTCGCTGCTCGAAGGTGTCCAAGGCACCGACGAGCCGCTCGAGCACGGTGGGCATGCGCGCCGCAAGCTGTGCGATCGCCGGAGCGCTTCGTTGGGCTGCCTGCCATGCGGGCACGCGCTCGGCTTGGGGGAGTGCCGCGATGCTCAGCGCCGTGAACAGCTGCGGGTCCAGGTCGGGTCGGTCACCTCGCTGGGCCTCCTCGTCGTGCACGTCGGCGTCGAACGTCTCGAGAAGCACATCCGCAAACGCAGCGGAGATCGCGATCGACCCCAGGTTCACGCCTCCGATGAGGGCATCGCCGCGGCGCTGCAAGATGCCGCGCTCGGCCAGCGGCTCCATCTGTGAGAGCGGGCGCCGGGGAATGAAAGCCGTGACGCGCCCCGAGGCGTCCACACCGACCCAGTCTTTGTTGGCGGCGGTGTCCTCGGTGATCGTTTGCATCGAGACGAAGCGGACGATATCCGCCCCGTCGAGCCGTGGGTCGGACCCACGCAGGTCGAGCGTGGGGATCTGAACCTCATCCCCCCACTTGACCACCATGCCCTCGAAGCCGCTGCGGCGCAGGTAGGCCTCGACCGGGGCGAACGTTCTCATGGCGAGCTCGACCAGAGATGCCCGCCGGCGGGACGAACCCACCCTCGCGAACGAGTCGATGGCCGGTTTTTGGCCGCACTCCGCCTCGGTGATCGGGGTGGCTCGGGTTCCGCTTCCGAAGACAAACGCCATGAGCGCGCCTCGGCCGGCGACGTAGCGCGGCCGGGCCCGCTCCCACAGCAGCAGCAGGCCGAACGCCTGATTGACCGGGAGATCCTCGAAGAACGCCTCGGCGCTCACGGCCCCAAAGTCGGGGCGCATGGCGTCGAGCTGCCCCTGCCAGAACGATTGCGCCGGCCCCGATCCGCAGACGACACCCAAGAGTGCCGCGGGTGCTTCGGCGAGCTCGCCTGCGAACAGCTGCTGCCCGAGCGCGACGTTGTGCAGGACGGCGTCGCAGAAGCGCGTCTGGTCCGCACCCCCGAGCAGGCGTCGCAACAGTCCGTCGTCTGCGAGACCCCGGCGCACGATGGCCTCGGCCCGCGAGGCGGTATCGGCTTGGGCGTAGATCCGCAGCTGCGGTGCGTTTCCTGAGGGGCGTACGTGCGCGACGTCGCCTGCCTCAAAGGTGATCCGGATGCCGTCGAGGGTGTCGATGGCGCGAATCGGCGTGAACCCGTCGTCGGCGGTGAAGTGCCGCGCAAGTCGGGCCCACAACCGCATCAGCGCGGAGACGTCGGAGGGGGGGAGCGCAACAGGCTGGCCATCGGGCCCGAAGCCCTCGAATCCCTCGGAGCTCCGGCTCGCGCCGCGAAGGTCTACGCGGGGCATGGCATAGCGACGCTTCAAGGCCGAAGCGCGGTCGGGGTCGATCGCATCAAGCAAGCCCGCGCGGCTGTGGCGAGATGGAAGGGCATCGAGCTCGTCGAGCAAGCTGCTGCCGCGTTGTTTCGCAGCCGCGGCGATGCGCAATGCGACGACGATCGGAAGCGCCGCGTCACGGGTGGGCAGAGGCGCGAGTGAGCCTCGTTCGGTCGTGATGGGCGAGGCGTGCAGGAAGCCGCCGTTCGCTTCCCAGCCGACGATGCATGCTCCGGCCATCTGCGTCATGGCGGCGATGACCCACGGCGATCCAATGCGGGTGCGCTGGACGGCGACCTGCTCCCCGAACACCGGCTCGACCATGTCGGTCGCGGAGATCGGAACGGCGATGGCGTCGGCGCCCAGCGCACGCGCGACGAGGACCCCCAGAACATCTCCGCCGATGAACTTCACGCGCCCGTGATCATCGATGGCGGCGACGAGGGGCCTGTCGCTGTCTCCATCGGTCGAGATCACCGCATCGATCTCGTGCCCCTTGGCCTTGGTCTCATCGGCGAGTCGTTGCAGCGTTGCCAGACCGTCTTCACCGAGCGCCTCGGTATCGATGGGCACGAAGGAGGAAGCCCGGCCGCAGGGCACGACCTGGGCGCCGAGCGCTCGAAGGATTTCGGCGATGAGCTCACGGCCGACCGCAGAGTGTTCGTACAGGGCGATGCGCAGGCCGTGCAGGACGTCGTGAGCGAAGGCGTCCGTGTAGCGGGCGAGATATCGGGCCCGACCCTGGTCGGTGCACGCTTCGAGGGCCGCGGACGCGCCGGGCTTGAACCATCCGTCGTCGTCGAAGTGTGATCGCTCGGCCGGGCGCGAGTACTCGAGGTGACGCGCGCGCGCGACCGCGGCGAGGATCTCAGCCTCGTCGGTCTTGAGAACCTCACCGGTGGGGGTGTTGAACTTGATGCCGTTTCGGTCGAAGGGGATGTGGCTGCCCGTGACCATGATGCTCGGGCTGCCCTGTGCGAGTCCCTCGAGCGTGAGCGCGGGCGTGGGCAGGGGGCCGAGGTTGAGCACCTGCATTCCCGCATCGCGAATCGCCTGGGCGACGGCGCGCATGATGCTGCGCTGCGGACTGTGGGTCGAGGGCCGCAAGTCGCCACCAAGCGGTACTGTGGTGCCTGGTACGGCGACGCCGCGCGCGAGCATCACCCCGAGGAAGCCCGCCGTGTTGACGTAGGCTTCCAAGTCGGTGATGTCCTCGACTTTGCCGCGCAGGCCAGAGGTGCCGAAGCGCAGCGGGATGGGGGTGCGACCGCGGAAAGACGGGATCGGACGCGCGTCGTTGGGCACATGCGCACGGTACATCGTAAACGCGGTGCGAGCAGTGCCCCGCAGGGTGGCTCCGTGGGGCAGCGCAAGGCACTGGCCTCCCGTCCACCGCCCCTGCAGACCATCGACCTCTACGCTGGAGTCGGGTCCGGAGACCGCGAGGTACAGCTCCGGGCCATCGACCGAGCACGCGAAGCGTTGACCCGCGGCCAGCTCGACCCGCTCGAGGCCAAACTCGGCGGTCGGCACCGGGTAGGTGGCCGCGCCACAGTCTCCCCGTGGGATCGGATCGAGCAGGACCGGCGGCCCCGATTCGAAGCGCACGACCTCGAGCAGGGTCTGCGGATCGACGTGCTTTTGGGTCAGGCCAGCCCGCAGCACGTTGTCGGAGTTGGCCATCAGCTCGACCGCTGCGCCACCGAGGTAGGCATGCGGAACCCCAGCCGGCAAGAACAGGGCCTGCGCAGGCTGAAGTCGCAGCCGATGCAAGAGGACGACGAAGGGCAGCCCTCGATCGGGCGCATCGCCCTCGGCAGCTTCGTGCACGCGAAGCACCCACTGATCGTCGGAGTCTGGGTCGGGCGCCGAGGCTGCCAGGCGATCGAGCCAGGCCTTCAGCGCCGCCGTCACGGTGGCGTCGTCGGTCTCGTAGTACCGGGCGAGGGCCTGCTGCAGGGCGCGTGGAGAGTCGTCGGCGGGGGCGAGCACGGCGGCGAGTTCGGGTGCGCGGGCGAGGGCCGCGGCCCGCTGGGTGGCCGGGCGAAACCCGCAAAGCACGTCGAACGGGGTGAGGGCGACGACGAGCTCTGGCTTGTGGTGCGGGTCCTTGAACCGGCGCTCTCGTGCGTGCAGCGGAGTCCCGGCGGCCTCTTCCTCGGCGAAGCCTCGGGCGGCGCGAGCGGCGTTGGGGTGAACTTGAACGGAGAGGGGGCGGGCGGCGCTGAGCAGCTTGAGCAGGAAGGGAAGCTCACCGTGGGCCGCGTGCACTCGCGGTCCCAGTACGGCGACCGGGTCCGCCGCGATCCACTGGTCGTAGCCGACGTCTTCTCCAACCACGCCCGAGGGGGCGAGCGGGTGCGCACCGAACCAGGCCTCGGCGCACGGTTCCGCAGTGGCGTCCAGGCCCAGAAGCGTGGGAATGAAGGTCCGGTCCCCCCAAGCGTAAGACCGCAGGCTCGGCACGAGGACCCGCGGAGCGCCGGTGGGGGACGTGCTCACCGGGCGAATGATACGTCACGCGCACGCGCCACGCAGAGCGCGGCTCGACAGGCCACGTGACGAAACCGCGTCCTACTTCCGCTCGCGGCTAGCGATCGCGACCCTGGCGGTAGCTCTCGAGCATGAGCAGTCCGAAGAAGGGGAGGTCGTCGCGGAGATAGCGAGCCGTGAGCCGCTTCGGCTCTTGCGCCATGCGATGGAGCCACTCCAGCCCGGTTCGTTGCATCCAGCCCGGTGCCCGCGGCGTTTCGTTGCACAGAAAGCTGAACGTGATTCCGATTCCGATGAACCACGCTTTGGGGTAGCGGGCGCGAAGCGCCGCGATGGCGTGTTCCTGCTTGGGTGATCCGAAACCGACCAGGATGATGTCGGGTTCGTTGCTGGCCAGGTCGATCTGCTCGGCGATCGCATCGGTCTCGGCCGGGGTGATCGGTGAGGAGATGAACGGCGCCTGGGTCCCCACGATCCGCAAGCCGGGCATGTCACGCTCGGTCGCCTCGCGTGCCCGCTGTGCGACGTCCCCTTTGCCCCCCAGCAGGTAGACGGTTCGTCCGGTCTGCGCCGCGCGCTGAAGCAGCTCGACCGTCATGCTGGAGCCCGCGACCCGCTCGGGGAGGGGTTCGTGCCGAAGCTGGCTCGCCCACACCAAGGGCATGCCGTCGGCGACGATGAGGTCGGCCTGGTCGTAGAGCTCTCGTGAGGCGGGGTCCAGGACGTAGCGACGCAAGATGTCGAGGTTGGCGGTGACGATCCAGCCTCCGCGGCCCGCATCGAGGCCACTGAAGATGTGGTCCAGCAGACCCTCGGTATCGATGTCGGCGATCGGCATGCCGAACATGTCGAGCATGCGCGGGGACTCGGCGGACGGAGCGCTCAC
>CAYGTG010000414.1:0-7109 GCA_964352485.1 uncultured Nannocystaceae bacterium
GATGCAAGCAGCAGCGGTCTCTCGGGACTCTCCACGCTCTCGGCGGAGGAGCAGCAGCTCGTCGTCCGGGCCAAGGCGGGCGAGCATCGGGCCCTTCGCGAGATCTACAACTCCCACAGCGCCCAGGTTCGAGCCCACCTCTACCGGCTCCTCGGACGCGATTGTGAGATCGACGACCTCACCCAGATCGTCTTCGCCCGAGCCTTCAATGCGCTCGAGAAGTTCCAGGGCAACTCCGCCCTGTCCACCTGGCTCTATCGAATCACCGCCAACACGACGCACAACCTGCTTCGCCAGCGATTTCGAAGAGACCGCGTCAAGACGGCCCTCTCCTGGTTCAACGCCGGCCGAGAGGCTGGCCGGGTCAGCACCAGCCGCGTCGAAGCCCGCGACGAAGCTCACCGAATCCTGCAACGACTCAACCCCGACCTGCGAGAAGTCTTCGTGCTCTACCACTACGAAGGCCTCACCCTGCAGGAGATCGGGAACATCTTGAAGAAGCCCGTGTCGACGGTCGGGGATCGTCTGACTCGAGCCCGCAAGAAGCTCCGGGAGCTCGTTGCTTCCTAACCCGCTCTGCGCGGAACACCGCCGGCACGCCCTTACGCAGCGACCGTTTTGAGGAGACCAGATGGCTCACGCACCACACACTCCAGCCCGATACGGCTGCCAAGAAGCACGAGAAGACGCGGAACTCGTGATGGGCAACCGTGCCACGGGAGAGGTCCGGGGTCTCTTCGATCACCACCTTCGTGGCTGTCGAGACTGTCGGCAGATGAACAGACTGCTCTACGCGGTCTATGAAGGGCCCGTCGTTCCTCAGGCGCCTGCCGCCCAGCCAGGCGTGACGCCCAGCCTCGCGGAGGAAAAGGAATTCCATTCCATCCTCCGACGCATGCGCGATGAGAGGCCCGCGCCCTGGTATCACACGTTCACGCTCCGCGCCGGCATCGGCGTTCTCGCATGCAGTGCCGCAGCGCTCGCGTTGTCGCTCGCTGGAGTGACCCCAGCCTCCTTCGGTTTCAACAGCGACGACGACGAATCCTCGGCATCGGCCGTCGCAAGGGCAGATATCGGCGGGACCGGCGGTGCGTTCTCCGGAGACTCGGGCGAACGCTCCAGCATCCGGCACGCCGCGCAGGCCTATGGCCGCGTCGTGGGAGGCTCGGCTGTGATGGTCGACTCCGATGGCGACGCTTCGAGCTCGAGCACGTTCGAAGTTGGCACCCGGTTTGAAGTCGACGCCAACGAGTCTCTGCAGATCGGCTTGCTCGGCAAGATGGTAGCCAACGCGACCCCCGGCTCCACGGTCACGTGGGTCAAGGGCAGCGCGTCCTTGGTCGAGCTTCAAATCGACCAGGGGATGATCGCGGTTCGGTATGACCGCGACGCCAGCGACCCTATTCTGCAGGTTCGCACTCCCACCGCGGTCATCCGCGTGGTCGGAACCGTCTTCACGGTACAAGTGGACGAAGGCGAAGGCAGCGCGGTGTCGGTTTTGCGAGGGCAGGTCGAGATTCTCGACCCGGCCACCAATCAGACGGTCGCAGAGGTCGAGTCCGGCGATCGCTACGACGTGGCCAAGGGTAACTACGACACCGTGGGTCGGTTTGAGGTTCAGTCAGCCCTTCCCATCTCGATGGACGCTGCCGCGGGCGGCGCCCTCGAGGCCCGCGTGCCGTCGAGCTGGCATGTCCCGGGCCTGCCCACCGATCTCAAGAACCGCACCCTCGCCTATGTGCCCGAGCGGTCCCGCACGGGAGTCATCGAAGGGCCGTCCATCCGCGTGATGGGCACCGGTGGAACCCCCACCCGGGGCAGCAGCGCCGTGCCTGAGCGGCAGCCCGAGCCCTTGCCCACCAAGCCTCCGGCGCGTCGCGTGGAGAACGATGGAGACGACCTCATCGCGGACCTGATGAAGGGTGCCGCCACAGCTCGACGCAAGGAGCTGATCGCAGCCCTGGCCAACTGCCGCGACCTGTACGCCACCAACGACACCCGCTACCTCGCGGCGACCTGCATCGGCAGGTTCCTCAACCAGTACGACGACCATCCGTTGGCTGCCGAGGCCTACTTACTCCGAGGCATGCTGCGCATGGACTACGCGCTCGACTACAAGACCGCAGAGATGGACCTCAAGACGTACCTGCGTCGGGCTCCCAACGGGCGCCAGGTCGAGACCGCCTACTACCGGCTGTGGCTCTCAGCCACCGAGGATGGCCGCATCAGCGTCGCTCTCGAGCGCGCCCGCGCCTACCTCGATGCATACCCCAATGGTCGGTTCGTCGGGAAGATCATCCAGCGCTTCCCCGAGCTCAAGGACTCGCTTTAGCGCGAGCCGGTCACGGAAAAAGGAGAGCCTTAGGGCTCTCCTTTTTTTGTGCTCGGCGTGACAGCCACGGCCTCCCCGAACGCCCGCACAATCGAGCCCGACGAGTTCTGCCCTCGGTTGCACACGCCCACGCGCCTGCCGGAGCGCTCTGTGACCTCCGAGTCGCGACCCTAGACTGTCGAGCGCAAAGGAAAAAGCGCCCCCCCCCCCGAAGGGGGCGCGCTTTCTCGTCGAGATGCCGGAACTTCAGCGCATCGGCATCTGCATCTGCGGCATGTTCGGCTGAAATGCGGGGCCGCCCATCCCTGCGCCTGCGCCACCGATTTCGGTGTACTCGCGGTTGTTGATGCCGAACTCCCACTGCTTGACCAGGTACCAAGGCATGTAGATGCCGATGGTGATCGAGGTGAGGAAGCCGTGCAGGAGCATGATGACGAACAGCTCGCCGCCGGTCCCGTGGAAGTGGCCTTGGAAGACCCGGCCCTGGTAGGTGACCCGTGTGCCTTCGGCGAAGAACTTCGTCATCTTGACCGAGAACCAGGGCATGTAGATGCCGAAGGTGATCGAGATCAGCAGCACTCCGACCAAATAGGTCACAAACAGCTCACCACCGGTGCCCTCGAAGTCCAGCGAGCCCACCGGCTGCTCGTTCTCGAGAATCCGTGCGTTTCCGAAGCCCCATTTGGTCAGCTTGCACAAGAACCAGGGCATGTAGATTCCGAGGGTGATCGAGGTCAGCAACGTGCCCACGAGGTAGGTCACGAACAGCTCACCCCCGGTTCCCTCGAAGCCAAGCCGATAGCGCGTTCCATCCGGAGCCACGGCCTGGGTGTTCTCGGTGAAGAACTTGATCATCTTGCAGATGAACCAGGGCGTGTAGATGCCCAGCGTGATGATCGTCAGCAGCATGCCGACCAGGTATGCGACGAAGAGTTCGCCGCCCGTTCCGGTGAACTCGACGCGGAGCTCTCCCCGACGCGTGGGTCCAAGGGTCGTGTTGTTGGCGACGTAGCGCGCCATCTTGCACACGAACCAGGGCAGGTAGATGTATACGGTGACGAGGCAAAGGAGCAGGCCCAGCAGGACGGTGACGAGGAGTTCGCCACCGGAGCCTTGAAACTTCGGCCGTACGCCACCGCCGCCCATGCCCATCGGTGCCATTCCGGGTGGAGGCCCGATCGCAGGTGCCGCGCCCATCGGTGCCATGGCTGCCGGATTGGGGGCCATACCCGGTGCGGGTCCCGGAGGATGCCCCGGCGCCATACCCGGCGCGGGGTAGCCAGGCGGTGGCCCGGCAGGCTGTCCGGGTGCCATACCCGGCGCGGGGTACCCGGGCCCAGGCGCCATACCCGGTGCTGGACCGGGGCTCATGCCCGGCGCTGGTGCCATGCCCGGTGCTGCGCCGGGCCCCATGCCGGGTGCTGGTGCCATACCCGGTGCCGCAGGAGGCGGGTATCCCGGGGCTGCGGGCTGAGACGGCGGGTATCCGGGGGCTGCGGGCTGAGACGGCGGATACCCGCCGCCGGCAGGAGGGTATCCGGGTGCCGGAGCTGGGGCGTCGGCTACCGGAGCCGGAGCCGGGGCCGGGGCCGGAGCCGCGCCGCCCGGAGGCGCCCACCCGACCGGGGCACTTCCAGGTGCCGACGCCGGTCCTGCCGCGGGAGGCGGCGCACCCATGGCCATCATGGTCTTTGCGGGACCCGGTGCTGGACCGGGCGCAGCAGCGCCATGGACCGCCATGAGCTGCAGCGTGGTTTGCCCCACCTGGAACCACTGACCAGGCTCCATCGCGAAGTCTGTCAGGCGCTGGCCGTTGAACCAGGTACCGTTGGTACTCCCCGCATCGCGGACGCGGACTTGGCCGCCCTGGAAGACAACTTCGGCGTGCCGACCCGACGTCTGAGGGTCGTTGAGAACGATGTCGCCCGACTCTCGACCCACGGCGGTGGTCGGAGCGCTGATGTTGCGTGTCTCGGGCGGACGATTGACGTATTGGATCTTGAGAACGTAGTAGCTACTCACTCGTTCCTCCGGGGAGTGGGCGCGAGTTTCGCAACGCGGAACGACCTACGCAAGGACGAACCACGCCGGCGTGCGCGTGGAGATTGCGAAATCAGGGACGACGAAGGCCCGGCCATGTTGCAGCGAGACCGGCCAATCGTCCGAACGCCCCCTGACGCGCACTACCCGCGGTCCTCCGTCAGGCGGCGACGGCAGGTGCGTCGGGGGCGACACCGAGCGTTGCCTGCACGATCGCATCCGCCTCGTCCGGGTGCTCCCGAAGCCACTGAAGGGCCGAAACGCGCCCCTGCCCCATCCGTTCGCCACTGCAGCTGAACCAGCTGCCGTTCTTCTCGACCGCGCCGGACACGAGGCCCGCATCGAGAATCTCGGCTTCCCGGTCGATCCCGCGGCCGAACGCGATCTCGAACTCCGTGGTCACAAACGGTGGGGCGCATTTGTTCTTCGCCACCTTCACCCGCGTGCGGCTCGCAACGGGACGGTCCCCGTCCTTGATCGTGGCGATACGCCGGATGTCCAAGCGAACACTGGCAAAGTACTTGAGCGCGTTCCCGCCAGTCGTGGTTTCCGGGGATCCAAACTGCACGCCGATCTTGTGACGAAGCTGGTTGATGAACACGATGGTGGTCCCGGTCTGATGCGCGACGCCGGAGATCTTCCGCATCGCTTGGGACATCAGCCGGGCCTGAAGCCCGACGTGCACATCGCCCATCCCACCCTCTAGTTCCGCGCGCGGGATCAAGGCCGCAACGGAGTCGACGACCAGGAGGCCGACGGATCCGGTCCGAGCCAGCGTATCGACGATCTCGAGGGCCTGCTCGCCGCAGTCCGGCTGTGAGACCAGCAGGTCGTCGAGGGAAACCCCCAGCGCCTTGGCGTACTGAATATCGAGGGCGTGCTCCGCATCGATGAAGCCGCAGACGATGCCTTTGCGCTGCGCCTCGGCGATGAGATGGAGGGTGAGCGTCGTCTTGCCTGACGCCTCAGGTCCGTAGATTTCCGTAATACGTCCTTTGGGGACACCGCCGATTCCCAGCGCGCGATCGAGTCCGAGCGATCCGGTCGGAATGCACTCGACGCGGGGCAAGTCCCCCGCATCGGCGCCGAGGGCCATCAATGCGCCCTTGCCAAATCGCGTGACGATCGTTTCGATCGCCTTTTTGATCGAGTCCTTGGAGGACTTGGTTTCGGGCGGACTCTTCTTTGGGGACTTCGTTGCCATGCTCAGCCCTTCTGCGCGTCCCGTGCCAACACGAACCGCCCCTGTCGACGCCCCGTAGACGCGTCCTTCCAGCAAGCGTGGCCCACCCATGGGACGAAGCCCGGACCACCCTGGCCACCACCCAAGACACACGTCTATGATCGAGCGCATGCGGCGATGGCTCTTCGCGTTGGGCTGCACGGCATGCAGCGCGGCCCCCATGGCTCAACCACCCGCCGCTCAGCCGCCGCCCAGCTTCGATGCGGACCTTTTGTTGGCCGATACCGCAGCTCTCCTCGCGGTGCCGCGGGTGCTCGGCGCAGCGGACCGCGCACAAGGGCTGGCCACGCTGACCGAGCGGCTCACGCAAGGCGGTGCCACCGTGCTCGCCCAGCCGTTCACCGGATTCGATCCGCTCGATGGCAGCACGATGCCGCTATCGAACCTGTTCGGCGTCGTTCGTCCGGACGCACCGCGGCAGTTCGTGCTCGCGACACACTTCGACGTCCGGCCGTGGGCGGAGTCCGACCCGGACCCTACCCGCCGCACTCAACCGATTCCGGGCGCCAACGACGGCACGAGCGGCGTCGTGGTGCTGTTGGCCCTGCTTCCTCGGCTCACAGATGCGCTGCCGGGCGACGTGGGGTTCACGATCGTGCTGTTCGACGGCGAGGAACTCGGTCGGCCCGGACACGGTGGCTACTGCGCCGGATCCACTCACTTGGCGGACCACCCCCAAGGCGCACCGCCAAGCGTCCTGCGTGCGAGCTTCGGCATCGTGCTCGACATGGTGGGAGACGCGGAGTTGAGCATCGCGAAGGAGGCGCACTCGACCCAGCAAAACCCCGCCTTGGTCGAGGCGGTCTGGAACACGGCGGCGTCGCTCGGAGAGCGAAGCTTCATCGATGCGACGTACCCCCACCCCATCTTGGATGACCACGTGTTGCTCTCGCGGGCGGGCATCCCGTCGGTGCTCCTGATCGATTACGACTACGAGCCTTGGCACACGCACGCGGACACGCTCGACCGTGTCTCCGGCAAAAGCCTCGCGAGCGTGGCCCGAGTGGTGTTCGAGACCGTGCTCGCCGCCATGCCGGCTAGAGGCTAAAGCACATCTCATCACCTAGCAGCCCGACCTTGGAGGGGTGAGCGGAGGCAGCTTCGCTGCCAAAGCGAGGGGAACCAAGAGGTTCCCCTCTCAGACTCAACACCGAGGCGAGGGCGCAGCCCGACCTTGGAGGGGTGAGCGGAGGCAGCTTCGCTGCCAAAGCGAGGGGAACCAAGAGGTTCCCCTCTCAGACTCAACACCGAGGCGAGGGCGCAGCCCGACCTTGGAGGGGTGAGCGGAGGCAGCTTCGCTGCCAAAGCGAGGGGAACCAAGAGGTTCCCCTCTCAGACTCAACACCGAGGCGAGGGCGCAGCCCGACCTTGGAGGGGTGAGCGGAGGCAGCTTCGCTGCCAAAGCGAGGGGAACCAAGAGGTTCCCCTCTCAGACTCAACACCGAGGCGAGGGCGCAGCCCGACCTTGGAGGGGTGAGCGGAGGCAGCTTCGCT
>CAYGTG010000415.1:0-3607 GCA_964352485.1 uncultured Nannocystaceae bacterium
CTTCTGGTTCTACAACGCGGCGTCGCTCATCGGCATCGGAACGCTGCTGGGCCTGGCGCAGCTGGCCATGCCGGATCAGAGCGACTTCTCCCTCGACGACGCGCAGTCGAGCAACCGATTCGTGGGCTACATCCAGCAGCCGGATGTCGAAGACGACGCGGACGAGCCTGACGAGCAGCCGCTCGACGACGGCAAGGCCAAGAGCGACCCGGGCGATCCCGGCAAGAGAGCCCCCGGAACCGAGGGCAAGATGGGCAAGCCTGACTCGAAGGTCTCGGCACCCAAGAAATTTGCGCAGCGGGGCCCAAAGGACGCGGTGCGTCAGATGTCGCGCACCTTCTCACCGGATATCGAGGCACGTCAGGCCGGAATCCTCGGCATGATCCAGAGCGAAAGCGGTCACTTCCTCGCCAGCCCCAACGGCGGCAACTTCTCGGTCGGGAACGACGACGACGATCTGTGGGGCAACATGACGGGCACCGAGCTCGGCGAGTCCAACGGGATGGGAGGTCTCGGGCTCGCCGGTGCCGGTCGCGGCGGTGGTGGCGACGCGGACGGGCTGCTCGGCCTGGGCAGCGTGGGCCTGATCGGCACCCGAGGTTCGGGTGGGGACGGCGTCGGCTACACCCGCGGTGGCGGAGCGGGCTTCAAGACCCGAAAGCGGGGCAAGCCTGGGGTCCGAGCGGCGAAATCCACCATTCGTGGGGCGCTCGACAAAGACATCGTTCGCAGGGTCGTGCGGGCGCACATCAACCAGGTCCGGCACTGCTACAACCAAGCCCTGGTCCGCGACCCCACCGCACGCGGAAAGGTCGCCATTCAGTTCACGATCGGACAGACCGGAAAGGTCCCACTCGCGGTCGTTTCCGAGACGACCCTCAAAGACAAGGCCGTGGGCAACTGCATCGCCCAAGCGGTCCGGCGCTGGAAATTCCCGCGCCCAGACGGGGGTGGGAACGTGATGGTGACGTATCCGTTTGTGCTCAACCCCGGCTGAGGGACGCGCCGCGCAGAACCTTTGCATCGGGGCGAGGCACTAAGCCAGCGGAGGGCCCCGAGAGTCGACGCCGAGGTGGGCGTCGGCAGCCCCGGGGTGAGCTGTTCCGATGAATCGTTCGCGCTCGAGAGCATCGCTGGAAATCGTGGCTGTCTTCGAGGGCGTGGTCCTCGATGTCTGCCACCTGCGTCCGCAACGAACCCGCGCCGCCGCTGCAACCCTTGGGATGCTCGGCGGCGTGCTCTTCGTTGTGGGGGTTGGGTTGTTTCTGTCGCAGACGCTCGGACAGCAACCGGCGTGGGCGGAATACCAGCGAGCTGCGGCACAGGCTGCCGTCACGGGCCGAGCGTCTCCAAGTGCGCCCGCGTCACCCTGGGTCGGACTCGCGCTGGGCCTGGGATTGCTTGGGGTCGTCTCGCTCGCGGTCGCGTTCGTGAAAGCCTCGGACCGGGTTGGCTGCGCGTACACGATCGGAGAAGGGCCGCATGCCGTGCTCGCGACCCCGCCGGTCAACCTGTTGACCCCCGAGGCGTTCGAGCTGGCGCGGTTGGGAGATTCGGGCGCGGCCGGGCTTCGGTTCACCGCGGAGATGACCGGTGAGATCGTCGCGGGGGGGCGTCGGTACACCCTGCAGCAGTGGGTTCGCGCGGGTTGGGCGGTCGCCGAGCAGGGCGTCTTTGGGACCACGCTCCCCGCCGGCGCGCGCTGTCGGCTCGAGCATGGGAGCCTCGTGTTTCATATCGCCGTGGTCGATGCCGCGGTCGCCTCGATCGGGCGTCTCGAGGTGGACGGGCCGTTTTGGGCGATCAGTGCGGCCTCGTTCGTTGGGCTGGGCTCACTGCTGATTCTGGCCCAAATGGCCGCGCCGGCTTCGGGCCAGCTCGACCTCGAGGACCGTGCCCGAGGCCGCCGATTCGTGGGCTACGTGCAGCAGCCCCCGATCCTCCGCATGCCGTCGAGCCCGCAGCACCGGCCCGAGTCACAGCAGGTGGTGGAGACCTCCGCGGAGCCGTCGCGGTCCACCGCACCCACGACCCAAGAGGTCATCCCGACCCCGAGCGTCGTCCCGAACCCCACGGTCTCCCGGGCTCCGCGCGCAACCTCGAGCCCGCGTCCGAACGCTCCGGCGCCGAACATCCTCGGCGCACGCTCGATCTCCGCAGCCGGGGCGTTGATGGCCCGCGGCACCGGACCTTCGGAACGCGCGGCCAAGGCAGGGATTCTCGCGTATGTCGACACCAGCGTGTTCGACAACGAGCACGCCCGCGCATTCTCGCCGGGTGCGGACGACAAGGCGATGTGGCAAGCCATGAAGGATCACGATCCGATGGCCACGCCTATCGCTGGACTTGGCTTGATCGGCAAGGGACGTGGCGGTGGCCCGGGGTCGACCGAGGGCATGGCCACCTCCATGCCGAGGGACGAGTCCGAGGACGGGGAGCGTTCGCTTGTTGTTCGCGTGGGCCGAGCGACCGAACGCGGACCTCGAAGCCCAGGAGATGTGCGGAGCGTCGTGGTCAAACAGGCCCGCGCGCTGCGGCGCTGCTACGAAGAGGGGATGGACAGCGATGCCGTGCTTCGCGGCCGCGTGAGCCTCGAGTTGGAGATCGATCCGGCCGGCAATGTGGTGCGAGCGAGCGTCGCGCGAGGGCGGTTTGCGGACCCGACGGTGACCGACTGCATGGCTCGGGCCGCGCGCGGGTGGTCGTTTTCGGCGACCGATGCCCAGCGACACTCGGTGGTTTCGCTACCCGTCACGCTTGGCCCCGGATAGTCCTCGTTCTCATCCATCCCATCCCATCCCATCCCGCGCGGGCGTGTGCGAAGAGGAGACCGCAGGCGGGACATGCCCACAGGGCAGCGATCCCGACGACACTGCGGTCGATCCTCCCTAACGCGAGTGTCCTTCGTCCAACGTGGGCGCAAGCCGCAGCGCCCACTGAGCCAGCAGCGCGCTCGTCAGCCCGAGCCCGGCCGCGATCCATGCCGCGGGGTTCGAGGGCCACAGGGCCGGAGAATGGCGGTGCATGCGACCGAACAGCGTCATGCCCTCACCGTAGGGGTATCACGTCCGTCGTGCTGCTTGCATGAGGTTGGTCGGTCGCAATGGGATGGCCAGCGGTCGGTGTCCGATGGCCGTTCGGCGTCCACATCCGGGAAGCAGCGTGTGGAACCCATGCTACAAATCCGGCGGCGCCGCCTGAGGTCGATCGGTCTTCGAGCTAGGCGTGCGGTCAGTCGGGACACGGCATGCATCGAAACACCCACACAACGACCGCCCTCCTTGGACACTCGGGGTACGCCGCCACCTTCCTGCTCGCGTTGGGGGCGGCCTGCCAGCCCATCCAAGAACCGCGAGGCTCGTTCACCGAAGCCACCGACAACCGGCAACGATTTGCGATCGAAGGCGTAGGCGATGCGGAGCCCTTCACTCGGGTCACGGTTCCGGTTGAAGTGGTGCCCGGGACCGCGGGCCTGACGAACCAGATCACCGAGCCGTCGATCAGCTTCGGCGAGGCCACCGTCGTGGGAGACGAATCGACCGGTTTTGCGTGGATGTACGTCGAGTTGCGAAACACCGGTGACACCCCGCTGTGCTTCGTCAATGGT
>CAYGTG010000415.1:3617-7084 GCA_964352485.1 uncultured Nannocystaceae bacterium
GGTGAGCCTCTCGAGTTCCTCAACGAGACCGGACGGGTTCTCGCAAGCGAGGTCAGTTTCGCCGACGGCTCCGTCGCGATGTCCGAGGGCGGGAGCGTGACCACCGGCTCCTGCCTGATCGAGGGAGGCGAGGCCTTGTTGCTGGAGATCATCTCGGAGCTGGACGTGACTGCAGTGGCCAGCGTGCGCGTGGCGATGGCCGCGACTGACGCCTGGGAATTCAACGCTGCCGAGGCTGACGTCGTTCCGGTTGCGGTGGTCGTGGAGGGGGGCGACCTGGACCAAAACCTCGTGGTCACGCTCGAAAACAGCGGCACCGTGCCCGCGACACTCGAGACCGCCAAGGTGGTGTTCTTTGACGAGAGCGGCGAATTCTTGGATTGGGGCTTCACCGACGAGCCGGTTCCGCAAACGATCGGACCGGGGGAGAGTGCGGTCGCGAATGTGGACCTCTTCTCCGTGTCGGGAATACCGACCGAGGTCTCTGTGCATGTGAGCTGGGACGAGTGACGTCGTGGCCCGAGGGTGGCGTCGCGCGAAACCCAGGGGTCGACGGACCGATGCTGGAGGCAAGACCCGGGCGCTGGGACCACGCGGGGTTGTCGATGGGGAGCAGACCACACTCGGCGCCTGCCGTGGCGACGTTGACCCTGTCCTCAAGCACGTGGCCCAGGTTGCTCCGCTGAAGGAAGCGCAACGCGCTTGATCGCGTCCGGCGCTACTGTGGGACTGGGTTCAGGTCGGCGCGATAGGGCCCGACCTTCTCGCGGAAGTCATCGCTCCACGGGACGGGTCGCTTGTTGTCGGGGTCGATGCGCACGATCACCCGTTCGCCGTTCGCGAAGTCGATGTCTTGATCGAGCGGCATGACTCGAAACCCAAACGTCAAACTCGACTTGCCGAGCTTGGCCACCCACACGCGAATCCGAACCTCACCGGTGCCCTCGACGGGGCGCTCGTACTCGAGGTGGTTGGCCCGCACGAGGTGGTACTGATCGGGGTCGCTGTTGAAGTTCAGCGGCCCGCCCCAACCCAGGTGGCTCCAAAACGAGCCGATCGCGTGCTCGAAGAGCAGCAGGTATCGGGCGTTGTGGAGGATGCCAAAGGCATCGAGGTCGTCGAAGTAGACCCCGTGGGTTCGCTCGTGAAATCGCATCAGTCGTTGCGGCGTCGGACGAAGCCGAGAGCGAAGAGGGCCGCGACTGCGGGAAGGCCGAGGTCAGTGCTGCCGATGGTGCAGCCCTTCTTCGCCTCCGGTGCGACGGGCGGTGGTCCTTCGGGCTCGGCTGCGTCGCCCGCACCATCGTCGGGTCCGGCCAGCGTGTCGAGCTCGTCCTGCGCGGCGGTGTCGGCGTCATCGTCGCCTTCGTCACCCGCTTCTTCGGCCGGGGGCTCGGTGTACTCGAGCGTCAGCTTTCCGGTGGCAAGGATGATGTCAGGTCGGCCCTGCTTGATGGCGCCCTGGAGAACCTTGACCTTGTAGGTCTTCCCCTTGTTGAAGCCCAGGTTGCCTTCGAGCTCGATGTCCAAAGAGACGAACTTCTCGCCCTCGTAGCTCGAGTGCTCGTAGCGGTACGTGACGTAGTCCTTGCCGTCTGGGAGCTTGCCCAAAAACTCGACGTACAGCGGACCGGGGCCGCCTTTGTCGATCTTGGCCCAAAGGTTGAGGTTCCACAGCTCTTCACCGGGCTCGCTTTTGAGCGTCTCGGTGGCGGCAGATTTGCCGTCGGCGGTGATGTTGCCCTTGTCATCGACGTCGAGCGCGTCGGCGCCGAACTTCACCTCGCCGGCCCAGGCGGTCGTGGAACCGAGCAGGGCAGCGCCAAAGAGGAGGGGGGAGATCCAACGGAGTCGGGCGGAGGTCGTTCGAACGCGCATCTACGGTGCCTTCTATACGAGAAAAGTAGCCTAGACCACATGCGCGGCAAATGCGTGCGGTCTTTCGCCCCAGGTCAGCGTTGGGCGTGGGTGTAAACTGTGGCGGTGGGGGTTGGGTGATGCTGCGTAGGGCTGGTTGGGTGAGCGTGTTCGCTCTGGTCGCGTGCGGGACCGATTCGGGTCAGGACCGTGGCCTGGACATGACCGCGACGTCCAGCGGGACCTCCGCTGGCACGTCGGGTGCCGAGGGAAGCGCTGAATCGGGTGAATCGACCGGCGACACCGAGGACACCGGGGAGCCGAGCGAGCCATTCGTGCCGGGCCAGCAGGTTTTACCGAGGTTGACACAGCGGCAGTATCGCAACGCGGTCGGTGACCTGCTCGGGGCTCCACTTCCCGACGTCGAGCTCGAGCCGGACACCAACCCTTACCTATTCATGTCGATCGGCGCGACATCCACCTCGCTCTCCGAGCTGGGCACCCAGCAGTACGAGGAGGCCGCCGACACCCTGACCGGGGCGGTTTGGGAGGACGTCGCGCGTCGCGATGCGCTGATCGGCTGCACGCCGGCGACAGCTGACGATGCTTGCGGCCAGGGGTTCTTGGCCGACTTCGGACGCCGGGCGTTTCGCCGGCCGCTCACCGCGGACGAGCTCGCACGCTGGACCGCGGTCGCCGTTGAGCTCTCCAGCGGAGGCTCGGGTGCAGAGCTCGCCGATGTCCAGCGAGGGCTGCGGCTCGCCGTCGCGGGCATGCTCCAGTCTCCGTACTTTCTGTACCGCGTGGAGCTGGGCGAAGAAGACCCCGACGATCCATCGCGGTTGCGGTTCACCGGATACGAGCTGGCCTCGAGGCTCTCGTTCCTGTTGTGGGAATCGATCCCCGACGACGAACTCATGGCGGCGGCCGAAGACGGCGCGCTGTTGGACGCCGACGGACTCGAGCAGCAGGCCCGCCGCATGATGGACGATCCGCGCACGCGGCACTCGGTTCAGGCGTTCTTCGGGCAGTACTTCGACCTGAAGCGGCTCGATGGCGTGAGCCGAGACCCGTCGCTGTACCCGGACTTCAGCTCCACGATGGCCGGCTCGATGCGCACCGAGGTCGAGCTGCTTGTGGAGGACCTCATCTACCGACAGGACGCGGACATCCGGCAGCTGTTCAGCACCCGCAAGACGTTTGTGAACATCGAGCTCGCGGAACTCTACGGCATCACGCCTCCCGAGGGGGCGTCCGAAATTTCGTTCGCACCCGCCGAGCTGCCCGCGGATGGGCCCCGCGCCGGGCTGTTGACCCTGGGTGCGTTCCTCTCGATGAACGCGCACGAGACGGAGACCTCGCCCACGCTGCGCGGCAAATACCTGCGCGAGCGCGTGCTGTGCATGGAGGTGCCTGCGCCTCCGGACGACACCGACACCAACGTGCCGGACCCCTCCGAGGGAGGCACCCTTCGTGAGCGCCTCGAGCAACACCGCTCTGACCCGGCCTGCGCGTCCTGCCATGCGTTCATCGACCCGCCGGGCTTCTTGTTCGAGAACTTCGACAGCGCCGGTGTGTTTCGCACGACCGACAACGGCCACCCTGTGGAC
>CAYGTG010000416.1:0-5441 GCA_964352485.1 uncultured Nannocystaceae bacterium
CATCAATCCGGGCGAGGTGACGAGGTTCGGTGCTAGGTAGCGAAGAAACCGCTGCATCGGCGCGGGCGGAGTATAGGCGCCAGGGCGCCCGCGGGACGCGCGACGATGGGCTGCGCTCCCGTGCCTGGAAAGCACGCCCGATTTCGGGGGCTTGCGGCCGATCAGCGGGGGAAGAGTTCGTCCAGCAGCGCCGCAGCGCCGCGGTCGATCATCGCGTACACGCTGCGGAACTCGGCCTCGCCACCGCGCACGGGGTCGGGAACGTCGAGATCTGCACCGCGGACGTGGGGATTGTCGATCGTCCGCAGCAACCGGACGTTCGCCTGCCCCCCCTGCGCGGCACCGAACGCAGACAGCCTCCGGAACCGCTCGACATCGGCCAGGTTCGCGCGGTCCATCACAATGATCTGCGCGAATCGCTGAAGGTCGTCGGGCCGCAGGACCCGAGAAGCACCCGCGGAGTCGAGCGAGAGGCCGTGCGCTGCCGCAACGTGAACACTCCCGGCGTGGGGCGCGATGCCATCGGCCGCCCACGTCCCCGCGCTGTCGATATCGAGTTGGTCGAGAACGCCGCGCTGCTGGGCTCGCTGCACGAACAAGCCGTGCGCCAGCGGGGAGCGACACATGTTCGCGTGGCACACGAACAACACACCGATGCGTGCAGCAACCATCGCTACAGCAGGGCGCGGACGTCGGGGTCTTCTTTGACGATATCCCAGGTGGGATCGAAGTCGATCTGCTCGAGCAGCTTCTTGCCACCTTTGCGCTCTGCGACCTGCTTGAGCAGCTTGACCACGTCATCGACATCGCCGGTCACGGCCTTCTGCTTGGCGAGCGCAAACACCGGGTCGGGGTAGGTCTCGTCCTTGGCTGCGGACCACTCGTAGAAGACCTGGGCTCTGTCGGGCGACTTGTAGAGGTAGTCGCCGCGCGCCTTTGCAGCGCGCGCGAGTTCCTTGGCGGTTGCGCCTGCGGTCTCGGCCTCGGCCAACGCAGCGACGGCTCGCTCGTCGCTGGTCTTGGTGGTTCGAGCTTCTTTGATGAGCGCGGCGGAGTCCTTGCCAGCGGCCCCGCCGCCCCCCTCGGCGGCAGGCTCCTCACCTCCATCTTCCGCCGACGCCTCACCGCCGTCGGCGGCGGGCTCTCCCCCCTCAGCTTCGGCGTCCGCGCCGTCCTCGGCGGCGCCCTGACCGCTCTCAGCGTCGGCACCGTCTCCGCCCTCGGCCGCAGGGTCGTCCTGCGGGGCCCCGGCATCGTCGGACTTGCCTTCGTCTTCAGCCGGCTCCTCTGCGGGGCCATCATCATGGGTGCCCGCCTCTTGGGCGTCCGCCTTGGTGTCGAGCTTCGTCGGTTCTTTGCCCTCGTCGAGCGGAACCTCAGGCTTGGAGGGGTTGGAAGCCCCCGTCGGTTTCGGCTTGGAGTCGCCCCCGCCGCACGCCGTGAGCGCGAGCGTCGAAGCGAGAGAGAGCACCACCAACGAGGCGCGGCGCGCACTGCGTTCGAGCATGGCCAGGATGCTAGCAGGTGATCGCCCGACCCGCGCGATGTCGAGTTCGATGCCAGCGTTCCCTGCGTGAAACGCTCCGAATTCCCCCGATGGCGGCCTCGTTTCGTATGCTCGGGACACTCATGGTTTCTGTTTTGTTCACGCTCGCGCTCGTCAGCGCTCCGGTTGGGGACCCCGCCCTGCACGCCAAGGCGGTCGAAATCTTCGACGAGTACTGCACCGCCTGTCACGCTGAGGGCGGCGATCTCAGCGATCCCAGCGAGTTCCCGCTCGAGGGCGACCTCGGGATGCTCGTCGGACTCAAGGCCAACGAGTCCGACAAGCTTCTCATCGCGCCGGGGGACCCCAAAGGCAGCTACCTGATGGACAAGGTCCTCAGCACGCCGGCGATGAAGGAGGACCTCATGCCGCTGGGCGACGACCCCTTGCCCGCCGCGAAACTCCAGGTCCTGCGCGACTGGATCACCAGCATCCCCGCGGACGATGCCGCGCCTGGAGTCCCTGCGGCCCAAGCCGCCGCCCAAGAGGTCGACCCGGCCCTGCAAGCCAAGGCCGCCGGAATCTTCGAGGAGCACTGCACCGCCTGCCATGCCGAAGGCGGAGACCTCAGCGACCCCAGCGAGTTTCCCCTCGAAGGTGACCTGTCGATCCTGGTCGGGCGTAAGGCGAGCGAAGCCGACAAGCCTCTCATCGCCCCCGGGGATCCTGAGGGCAGCTACCTGATGGACAAGGTCCTGGGAACGCCCGCCATGAAACAGGACCTCATGCCGCTTGGAGGCGACCCCCTCTCGCCCGCGGAGCTGCAGGTGCTCAGCGATTGGATCTCGAACATGCCAGCCGCCGACGCAGGCGCGGCACCTGAAGGCGACGCCCCCATCACCGCGCCGAAGAAGAAATACAAGCCCTTCCATGGTGACAAGCACATCGTGCTCCCCACCACGACGTCGTTGGGCAAGAAGACCTTCCAGTATCGAATCGACCACCGCTTTGGCCGCATCGGCACCGAGCGCGGAGCCTTCGGCATGGACGCCGGCGTCGTCATGAACATGGGTGTCGCCTACGGCATCATCGATGGCCTCGACGTGGGCTTGTCGCGAACAAACTCGCGCAAGGCCTGGGAGATCAGCGCCAAGTACATCGGACTGCGTCAGGAGGACGACATGCCCGTCTCGCTTGGCGGCTACGTCTCGATGGATCTGCTTCGCGACTTCGACGTCGAGAACGCCATCTCGGGCAACTTCATGCTGTTGCTCAGTCGGCTGTGGTTCGAGCGCTGGTCGACCGAATTCGTGCTCAGCTATCACACCGGGACCAACAAGAGTTCCCGCGTGCTCATCGACTTCGACGACGGTGAAGGCCCGGTCCCGGTCGAGGACACGCGCGGCACCCTCGTGGCCGGCTTGGCCTCGCAGGTGTGGCTGGGCAAGCGCAAGAAGTGGTCGATCGACGCGGAGTACTTCCTGCCGGTGCCCGATGTGGGCACCCCCAACTTGTTCTACTACCGCGGCGGCGATGCCGATCTCGACGGCTCGAAGATCGGCTCGTGGGGCCTGGGTGCCGGCTACTACACCGGTAAGCACTTCTTCCAGCTGTTCTTCACCAACAACCGCGAGATCCACCCCAACCTCGCGGCGCCCGGCGGGCAGTCGGGCAACCCATTCACGACCGATGATGGGGTCGACGAGAGCAACCCCTTCAACGAGTTCAACTTCTACTTGGGCTTCAACCTCATCCGGCAGTTCACGCTCGGCAAGAACGCTGCGCGCTGGAAGAAGAAACGCGAAGCGAAGAAGAGTGGCTCGAGCGCGGAGGCATCGAAATGAAACACACCATCGCACTGATGCTGGCCGCAGGCGCGTTGGCCCTGACAGGCTGCGACCAGGTCACCAAGATCGACCAGGACAATGAAACCGGCGGCGGCGGTGGCATCCCGGCGCCGGTGCAAGAACGGCTCACGGCGAGCTGTGCCCTGGTCGGCTGTCACGTCAGCGGGTCGACTGCGCCCGATCTGTCCGAAGCCTCCGGGGGAGCGTGGGTCGAGGCGAGTGGAGCCGGCGGTCCGTACATCACCTTCGGCGACATCGAAAACAGCTACCTCATCCAGAAGATGTTCCCCGAGCCTGCATCCGGCGGCCAGATGCCCTTCCCCCCGGGCGTTTTGGCGCCCGAGGACCTCGCGGTCATCGTCGGATGGGTTGCCGGCGTCGAGTTTCCCTCCGACACGGGGCCGGCGACCACCACCGGTGAAGAGACGACCGGAGGTGAGACCACAGAAGGCGAGACCGACTCCGGCAGCGATCCCGTCTCGTGCGCGCTCTCGGAAGTCGACCCCACCGCGCAGAGTCCAGTCGTCTCCGGCGACGACGCCAGCGTCATCCCCTCCTCCATCGGCACCGCGCTCGAGGCCAACTGTGGCTGCCACTACACCGACGAGACCTCCGATGTGCTCGTGTACGGCGGCGCCTACGTCGGAGAGACCAAGCTCGACACGCTCGCGAACTTCACCGACGACTACGCGGGTGCCAACACCAACTACACGGGCATGCCGGCGTGGATGGCGGTCCAAGACCGGGTCATCACGCAAGCCAACATGCCGACGATCGGCATCTGCGAGACCGAAGAGGGCGGAACCATGACGGCCGCCGACTTCGCGCTGTTCGAAGCGTGGTTCGAACAAGAGGTGCCCGACGGCGCTTCGTTCACGCCCCCGGAATAGGGGCACTCGAGGCACCGACGAACAAGGGCGAGCGCGGCGTGATGCCGGCTCGCCCTTCGGTTCGTTGGCGGTTGGCCGCCCTACGCCGTCGCTGCGGGTTCGGGCCGCGGCGGCAGCGGTCGCTTCGCGGCTTTGATGCCCACGTCAGCGTCGGCCTTCACATCCGGGTGCACCTCGAGCTCGGCCACACCACCGGGCACCACCAGCTCGGCGACGGGGTGCCCCTCGGGGATCTCCTCGCCGTTGGTGAACCGGTTGATCTTGGGCAGCGGATTGGCCTTTTCGTGGGCTTCGAGCTGCTTCTCGAGCGCCTCTTTGACCTCTTCCTCGAGCGTGTTCCAGCCCATGCGTCCTCGACACTTGGGGAAGCGGGAGCAACCAAGCCAGGGACCGCGCTTGCCGCGACGCAGATTCATCGGCGCATCGCACTTGCTGCACTCGAGCTCGGTCTCGATCGGCGGGATGGACGGATATTTGATGCCGCCCTTCTTGTCGAGGTTGAGCACGAAGTTGGTCTCGGGATAGTTGATCGAAGCCAGAAACGGGCCAAAGCGACCGTTGCGAAGCTCCATCTGCGAGCCGTCCTCGGGCACCGCCACATCGACCCGCTCCGGGAGCAGCGGTCGCCCCGCCCGGTCGATCGGCGCCGAGTAGTCGCAGTCGGGATACGTCGAGCACGACAGGAACCGTCCGTTGCGACCAAAGCGGTACAGGGTCTGCGACTCGCACTTGGGGCACTTGTACAGCGCCGGCTGCGTCTCAGCCTTGGCGTGCGTCATGCTCTCGTGCGCCACTTCCAGCGCCTCGGTGAACGGGCCGTGAAAGCGGGTCAGCATCTCTTGCCAGTCGCCCTCGTCGTCCTCGATGCGGTCGAGTTCATTCTCCATCGAGCGCGTGTAGCCCACCGACATCAGGCTGGGGAACGCCTCCACGAGCTTGTCCGTCACGACCTCGCCCAGGTCGGTGGCGTAGAAGCGGCGCTCGAGCTGCTCGACGTAGCGACGGCTCTGAATCACGCTGATGATCGACGCGTAGGTCGACGGGCGGCCGATGCCTTCGGCTTCGAGCGTCTTGACCAGCGACGCCTCCGAATAGCGCGGCGGCGGCGAGGTGAACTTCTGGTCGGGATTGATGGCGAACGGAGCCGCCTCATCGCCCTCGGCGAGTTCGGGCAGCGTCTGCTCGTCGCTGGCGGTCGGCACCCCGGCCACCTTGTAG
>CAYGTG010000416.1:5451-7070 GCA_964352485.1 uncultured Nannocystaceae bacterium
ACCTTGTAGAAGCCGTCGAACGCGAGCACCCGGCCGGTGGCCTTGAGCGTGGCCCCGGACTGGGTGTCGGAGCGCTCGAACAACACGGTGGTGGCGTCCCACTTGGCGGGCACCATCTGCCCGGCCACGAAACGTCGCCAGATCAGATCGTAGAGCCGGAACTGATCGGGGGTCAGCGACGCCTCGAGGTCGGCTGGACGCCGAGCGGCCGCCGTCGGACGAATCGCCTCGTGAGCCTCTTGAGCGTCCTTGTTGGACGACGACCACGTGTTGGGCTTCTCCGGCAGGTACTCGTCGCCGAACGCCGACACGAACGTGCGCGCTTCGGCCACAGCCTCGGGCGAGAGGTTGGTGGAGTCGGTTCGCATGTAGGTGATGAGACCGACCTGGCCCTCGTCGCCGGGGACCTCGATACCTTCATACAGCTGCTGCGCGGCCCGCATGGTCCGCTGGGCGGTGAACCCAAGCTGGTTGGCCGCTGCGATCTGCAGGCTCGAGGTGATGAACGGCCCCGGCGGGCGCGAGGTGGTGCGCCGAGTGTCGATCGACTTGATCGCGTAGCGCGCCTTGGGGTCGAGGGTGCCGAGCACGGCTCGCTTCACCATGGCCGGTCCTTTGCCCTCGGGGTCGGGGGTGTCCTCGACCGTGACGTCGGTCAGGCCCACGGCCTTGGCGACGGCTGCGATCTGCTTGGAGAGGTCCTTGGGCGCGTCTGCCTTGCAGCTGACATCGAACTTTTCGCCGCCAATCGACACCAGCTCGGTCTTGAGACCCTGGTGCTCGGCCAGCCAGGCGTTGCGGACCTTGAGCGTGGGCGGCTTGTTCTTCTCGTCGCGCTGGGCGAGCAGTTCGGTCCAGGTCTTGGCGAGCTTGGGTGCGTTCTTGGGGTCGAGCGCCAGGTGAGCGGTGACCTTCCAGTATTCGTCGGGCACGAACGCTTCGATCTCGCGCTCTCGCTCGACGATGATGCGAACCGCGACGGACTGCACGCGACCCGCCGAGAGCCCTCGAGCAACCTTCTTCCACAGCAGCGGAGAGGCCTGGTAGCCGACGATGCGGTCGAGGATGCGGCGGGCCTGCTGCGCGTTGACCTTGGCGACGTCGATCGCGTTGGGCTCGGCGAAGGCGCGCTGCACCTCGGTTTTGGTGATCGCGTTGAACACCACGCGCTTGGCATCGCCCGGCTCCACCCCGAGCTCTTGCGCGAGGTGCCACGCGATGGCCTCCCCTTCGCGGTCAAGGTCAGTCGCGAACCAGATCTCGCTGGCGTCCTTGGCCAGGCGCTTGAGCTCGTTGACCGTCTTGGCCTTGCCCGGCAGCACCTCGTAGGTGGGCGAGAAGTTGTTGTCGAGGTCCACCCCGGGCACCGGCATCTTCACGCCCTTGGGCGCCTTGGCCGGCAGATCGCGGATGTGGCCGACCGAGGCGTGAACGACGAAGTCGTCCCCCAGGTACTTGTTGATGGTCTTGGCCTTGGCAGGAGACTCGACGATCACCAGCTGGCGGCCCGAAGCGTTCCCGCCGGCCTTGGACTTCTTGGTGGCCTTCTTCTTGGTCACCTTCTTGGCTGCGGTCTTCTTGGCTGCGGTCTTCGTGGTCGCCTACTACGCGGCGCCCTT
>CAYGTG010000417.1:0-7058 GCA_964352485.1 uncultured Nannocystaceae bacterium
GATGGGCGCCGCAAACAACACCGAGGCCAGCAGGCCGGCCTGCTGGCCTCGGTGTTGTTTTCGGCGCCCATCCGCCCCATGTCGTCCCAGCCGCCCTCGGCGCGCCAGTAGTCGGTCGCCTGCGCTTCACTGAGGCGATCCCGCGACTCGAGGTCGAAGATCGTGAACGTGAAGAAGATCGCCACGAACAGGAGCGACGAAGCAAAGATGAAGACGTGGAACTTGTCGTCGTAGATCAGGTGCATGAAGAACGCGCTCACGAGCGTGGCCTTCATGGCTGCGACGATCATCGCCACAGGCAGTGAAGCGGGTCCCAGGTTGGCGTACGAGACCGCGTAGGTGAGGCCGGTGAGCACAAACAGCGCCGCGAGCACCTTGAGGTACAGCGAAACTGGCGAAATGTGCTCGTGGTTCTCGACGAAGTCGCCGGCCGCTTTTCCGCCGAAGAAGAGCTTGTTGTCGTTGTTGTCAGCCACGTCGCTCTCCTATTTCACCAGGTAAAGCAGGGGGAAGAGGAAGATCCAGACCAGGTCGACGATGTGCCAGTACAGGCCCACGTTCTCGACCGGCGCGTAGTAGCCATCTTTGAAGTCGCCCCTCTTCGCGCGAAGGTAAACCCAGGCGATGACCCCGATGCCAGCGAGCACGTGCACCCCGTGCAAGCCGGTCATCACGAAGTAGAGGCCAAAGAACACGTGCGGCAGACCGCGGAAGCTGTGCCCGTGGCTGTGCGCGTACTGAGCGGCCTCATCGTAGTTGAAGTAGCCGCCCGGGAAGATGCCGTGCGAGAACTTGCCCGTGTACTCGACGTACTTCACGGCGAGGAAGATGAACGCACAGGCCAAGGTGATGAGCAGCTGCGTCGCGCAGCGCTTGTTGTCGCCGAGCTGGGCATAGCGAACGGCCATGGCCATCGTGAAGCTCGAGGTGAGCAACACGACGGTGTTGACGCCGCCCATCGTCTTGTCGAGGAGCTCGTGGGAGCTCAGCACCATCTCAGGGTACAGAGACCGGACGACGAAGTAGGCCAGGAAGAGGCCTGAGAACATGAGCACTTCGGTTGCCAGGAAGAGCCACATGCCCATCTTGGCCGCGCCGGCTTGCTGCCCGACGGTGTTGAAGTGGTGCTGGAAGAACGCATGGTTCTTCGCCGGTTTTGCGTGGTCACCCATCAGTAAGGTCCCTGCTGCAGTCGTACGAAACACACGGGCGCGTCAGTGCGACGAACCGGTGCGATCGATCTCCGGGAAGTTGTAAGGATCGTTCTCCACGCGCGGCTGCCCGTGGAAGTTGTGCTCAATCGGGGGGCTCGCGGTGGCGGTCCACTCGAGTGACTGTGCGTTCCACGGGTTCGGGCCGACCTTCTCCCCGTTGCGCAACGAGTGCACGAGGTAGACGGCGATGATGGTGAACCCGACGAGCAGCAGGTAGCCACCGATGGTGGACAACATGTGCTGCTGCTGGAACTGGGGTGCGTAGGACCAGTAGCGGCGCGGCATGCCTTGTTGGCCGAGCAGGAACTGGTTGAAGAACGTCATGTTGAAGCCGACGAAGATGAACGCCGCGCCGACCTTGCCCCAGCGCTCGCTGTACATCACTCCGAACATCTTGGGCCACCAGTGGTGGATGCCACCGACGAACGCGATGATGGTTCCGCCCATCATGACGTAGTGGAAGTGAGCGACGACGAAGTAGGTGTCGTGCAGGTGGACGTCAACCGACAGCGCGCCCAAGAAGATGCCCGTCAGTCCGCCGATGGAGAACGTGAACAGGAACATCAGCCCGTACAGCATGGGAGTGTTGAACTCGATGCTGCCTTTGTAGAGCGTCGCGACCCAAGAGAAGGTCTTGATCGCCGTGGGCACCGCAACCGCGAAGGTGAGGAACGAGAACACGATGCCCGCGAGCTCGGACTGGCCCGAGACGAACATGTGGTGGCCCCACACGACGAAGGAGATGATCGCGATGGCGACCGAGGACAATGCGATGGCCTTGTAGCCGAAGATGTGCTTTCGGCTGTGGACCGCGATGAGCTCGGATTCGATGCCGAAGCCCGGGAGGATCATGATGTAGACCGCCGGGTGGCTGTAGAACCAGAAGAAGTGCTGATAGAGGACCGGGTCACCGCCCATGGCGGGGTCGAAGATGCCGATCATCAGCGTCCGCTCGACGATGAGCAGCAGCAGCGTGATCGCCAGGACCGGGGTCGCCAACACCTGAATGACCGCCGTGGAGTACAGCGCCCACACCATCAGCGGCATCCGGTTCCAGGTCATCCCTGGAGCCCTCATCTTGTGAACCGTAACGATGAAGTTCAGGCCCGTGAGAATCGAGCTAAATCCCAGGATGAACGCGCCGAACGTGGCCGAGATGACCGCCGTGCCGGTGGTGTTCGAATAGGGCGTGTAAAACGTCCAGCCAGTGTCGAGCTGTCCCGCGGCGAGCGTGAACAGGAAGAACATCGAGCCGAGCGTGTAGATCCAAAAGGACAACAAGTTCAGCCGCGGGAACGCGACGTCCTTGGCCCCGAGCATCAGCGGCAACAAGAAGTTGCCGAGTGCGGCTGGGACCGAGGGAATGATGACCAAGAAGACCATCACTGCGCCGTGCAGCGTGAACATCTTGTTGTAGGTCGTGGCCGAGATGAAGTCGCCGCCCTGCGGCGTCAACAGCTCGGTGCGCAAGACGAGCGCGAAGATGCCCCCTGCGAGAAAGAAAGCCAAAACCCCGACCAGGTACATCAGGCCGATCCGCTTGTGATCGAGCGTGAAGAGCCAGGACTTCAGGCCTGTGGTGGCCGTGAGGTAGTTGGACTCGGTGCTGTGTGCGTCTGCCATGGCGATATCTCCGTGGGCGCTACTTGAGCGTCTTGATGTACTCGATCACAGCCGTGACCTGGTCGTTGTCGAGTTGCCCCTGGTAGCTCGGCATCTGTGGGGCGTACCCCGCAACGACCTGCTTGTTGGGCTCGTAGATGGAGTCCTTGATGTACTGGTCATCGGCCTTGACGGTGGTTCCGTCGGACAAGCTCTCGGTGCGACCGTAGAGGCCCTGCCAAGATGGACCGGTGCCGTCGGTGCCGTCGACCGAGTGGCAGGCCACGCAGCCGCGACGCTTGTAGATACGCTCACCGTAGGCGGCCATCGACTCGCCCTCGTCTTGCGTAAGCACCCCGGCCTTGATCAGCTCGCGCTCGAAGTCGTCGGGCTCGAGGACCTTGACCACCCCGGTCATGTTCGAGTGGAAGTCACCGCAGTATTCGGTGCAGAACAGGTTGAACTCGCCGATGCGCGTCGCTTCGAACCAGATCTGCGTGTAGCGGCCCGGGACCACGTCACGTTTGACGCGGAAGGCCGGCACGAAGAAGGAGTGAATGACGTCGTTGGACGTCATCGTCAGCCGAACCGGCTTGCCCTTGGGCACCATCAGCGTGAGCGCAGGCTCCTCGGTGGAGGAGTTCAGCGAGACGCCCGGGTACTTCGGGTACTCGACGGTCCAGTACCACTTCTGTCCGGTGACACGGACTTCCAAGGGGTCCGCCGGAGCGACCGACTGCTGGACGAAGGAGCACTCGCCCCACACGAAGATGACCAGCAGCAGCACCGTCGGAATGGCGCTCCACAGGAACTCGATGACACCGCTGTGGGTGATCGAGCTGGTCTTCTGGTCCTTGCTGCGGCGGCGGTACTTCCACATGAAGTACCCCATCGCCCCCATGATCAACACGAAGAACAACGTGTCGAGCGCGGTGATGAAGTAGTAGAGGTTGTCCGTATCCTCCGCAAAGGTCGACGCGGCCGTGGGCATCGCCCAGGGGTGCGCAGTCTCGACCGGCGGGAGGGGAACTTGAGCAGCAGCGCCAGCCATGGCGCCGCCAGCATCAGCTGCGGCTTGTGGTGCGTCGGCGTTTTCGGGTGCCGTGAACAGGGAGAGGATCACTTCGCTACCTCGCCTTTCCGTTTGATGGGGTCCATCGGGTCAGGGGCGCCACTTCGTTCGCGAACGAAGGGCAACTGCATCCAGGAGGATTCCTCTCGGCTGCGACGACGGTCACGACGCCAAAGCACGAGCAGAAAGCTTCCCAATACAAGAACGGTGAGTACGCCGCCGAGTCGGACCATGCCGAACGCGAACGGGCCGTACCGCCCAATCGTGGGGTCGTAGGCGAAGCAGCTCAGGTAGAGCTGCTCCATGGGAGAGCCAATCTTGCCTTCACTCGCCTCGATGAGCGCGAATTTCACGTCACGAGGGATGAAGGTGAGGCCGTAGAGGTACTGCGCAATCTTGCCCTGCGGAGACAAGAACATGGCCACCGCGGGGTGTGCGTACTGGTCCTGCTCGGCGTCGTACGCATAGCTGATGCCGAGCTGCTCCGAGAGCGCGCGAATCTGGATCGAGGATCCGGTGAGGAACTGCCAATCGACCTCGTCCCCCTTGTCGACCGCGGCGAGAATCGTGTCTCGCTTCTTGCTGGCGTCGGCGGGGGTCTCGCCGGGATCGATCGAGACGGTCACGATGCGGAAGTTGCCATCGCCGGCGGTCCAGTCCAGCTCCGCCAGAGCGTCAGCCAAGCCGTTGAGTTGGACGCTGCACACCACCCGACAGCGGTAGTAGTTGAGGGTGAGCAGGACAGGTCGCTCGCCGTCGAGGTAGTCGCCCAGCGTGACCGGCGTGCCGGTGTGGTCGACAAAGGCGAGCTCGGTGTCGATCGTCGAGCCTTTGTGCTCCGAGACCTCGATGGCCCGCATCTCCGGAGACAGCGGCTGCGCTGGCTCCGCCTGAGCCCACGCAGGAAGGGTCGCGAACGCAAATGCGAACACGATCCCCGCAAGGCGGGTCAGCAGGCTGTCGAAGAAACGGGGCATCGTGGTGGAGCTCGGGGCGGTGTGAATCAGCGGTGACTAGCGGGCGATGCGGACTTCGATGCGGCGGTTCTTCTTACGGCCGGAGTCGTCGTCGTTGGATGCGATGGGACGCTCTTGGCCGTAACCCTTGGCGCGCAGCCGCTTCTTGTCGACGCCCAGCTCTTGGAGCGCCGCCGAGACGGCGTTGGCGCGCTTGAGGCTGAGCTGTTTGTTTGCGTCGGCAACGCCATCGTTGTCGGTGTGGCCTTCGACGACCAACCTCCCAGGGCATTCCTTCGCGATCGCAGCCAACTTGTCGAGGATCTTGACCGACTTCTCATCAATCTCGGCGTCGGCGTCGGCGCTGGTGGTTCCGAAGCGGATCGGGCGCTTGAGCGCCTTGGCGAACTTCTCGTCGCAAGCGTCAGCGAGCTCGGTGCTCGCGACCTCGACCGTCCCTGTCGGCGGGCCACCCGCGGCTTCGGCGAGTTCGTCGAACTTGGCCTTGTTGGCGTCGGGCACGAAGCCGGTCATCGACAGCTTGCCCGCGGTGAACTTGGCGCTTCCCGAGCTCATCAGGTTGACCGCTGCCAGCGCCTGTTTGTACGCAACGTCGAACCCAGGCTTGCCTGGAGCGTTGGTGACCTTGAGCTTGTTGCGCACCTTGTCGCCGAAGCGGGTCTTCTTCGCGGCAGCCTCGAGCGCCTTGCTGTCGGCCTCGGAGGGCACTTCGCCGAGCAGGACGAGGTCCTCACCGCTGATGGCAAACGAAAACCGGTGCTCACGAGGCGCCTTCTCGGCAGCCGCCGCCTTCGCGTCGCCCAGCGCCTTGGGATCTGGCTGCTTCGGCGTGACGCCGGGTAGGCCGCCCCACTCTTCCACCTTCTTGCCAGTGCCCGTCCCGGCCCAGTCCTTTGCTGGGCGTTTGCCCGCGAGGAGAGCGGGGTTGTCGATGACGCGCTGGGTGGCCTTGTCGACCGGCACGAAGTAGCGCGTCGTGATCTTGTCGGGCTTGCCCTCGCCGACGGGCTTGACGATTTCGTACTCGCCATAGCCGCCCGCGATGGACCCCATCTCCGCGGTGTAGGCCTGGGCTGAAGCGTTCCCCCCAGCCGCCCGATCACCTTCGATCTGGCGCACCTGCTGGTTGAACAGCTGAACGACGCCAAAGCAGAGTCCGAGAGTCAGGGTGCCCAGGATCGCCAAGATGTTGAACAAGCGCCCTGCGGGCATCTTGTCGATCTCATGGCCTCCGTCGTTGTGTCCGTGTTCTTCGCTCATGTCGAAACTCGTTGAGGAAGTCGCTTTAGAAGTTTTCAAAGTTGACCGACTCAGCGAGCCGGGGGTCATTGACGGGGACGAGCGCTTTGCGCGACAGGCCCCAGCTCATCACGGCGAGCCACAGGCCACCGATACCGACGAAGCACAGGATGTCCACCAAGCCGAACTGAATCGTGGGGTGATGGTTGCCCGCGTTGTGCGGCTCGACCGGGTCGATCAGCCAGAACATGTCGATGAACTGCGCGACCAGAATCCACACCGCCCAGAACGCCAGGGTCTTGGGGTTGCGCTTGATGTGACGCGAGATGAGCCCAAGGAACGGGAACACGAAGCGAGCAAACACCAACACGATCGACAAGGTGAGGTAGTCCCCGGCCCCGCGGTAGCTGAACCATTCCGTCTCCTCGGGGATGGTCGCGTACCAGATCAGCATGTACTGGGAGAAGCCCATGTAGGCCCAGAACACGGTGAACCCGAACATCATCTTGCCGAGGTCGTGGAAGTGCTCCTTCGTGACCACACCGCGCAGGTAGCCGCTGCGGTGCAGCAAGATGACGATCAGCGCGATGAAGGCGTGGGTCGAGACCACAGCGCCGGCGAAGTAGTACGCGCCGAAAATGGTCGAAAACCAGTGCGGGTCGAGCGACATCAGCCAGTCGAACGCCGAGAAGGTCAGCGACAACGCGAAGACGGCGATCCCCAGCGGGGCGCCCCATCGCATCTTGTGGCTCTTCTGCGTGATCGCGCTGCCCGTAGCGTCGTCCTGGGACGTGGAGGTGCGCCAGTAAAAGAAGCCGAAAATCGACCAAACGACGATGTAGACGACCGCGCGAATGCGGAAGCTGGTCTCGTTGAGGAACGGCTCCTTCCACGAAAGCATGGGATCCGAGGCGACGACCTCGGTGTGCGTCCAGTGGAAGAGGTCGTGCGCAC
>CAYGTG010000418.1:0-7043 GCA_964352485.1 uncultured Nannocystaceae bacterium
CGCGTAGGTCGAGAGCGACGCGATGAGGCCGATGTTCGGACCCTCCGGCGTCTCGATCGGACAGATACGACCGTAGTGGGTCGAGTGGACGTCGCGAACCTCGAAACCGGCCCGCTCACGGGTGAGACCACCGGGTCCAAGTGCCGAGAGACGACGCTTGTGCGTGACCTCGGACAGGGGGTTGGTCTGGTCCATGAACTGCGAGAGCTGGCTGCTCGCGAAGTACTCTTTGACCACCGCCGAGACCGGCTTGGCGTTGATCAAGTCGGCGGGCATCAGCGCGTCCATCTCTTGGGACATGCTCATGCGCTCCTTGATGGCGCGCTCCATGCGAACCAGACCGATGCGGTACTGGTTCTCCATCAGCTCACCGACCGCACGAACGCGGCGGTTGCCGAGGTGGTCGATGTCGTCGGTCTGACCGCGACCGTTGCGAAGCTCGACCAGGTATTTGACCGTGTCGAGGATGTCTCGCGTGGTCAGGACCTGCGTGGAGAGGTCCTCGTCGATGTTGAACTTGTGGTTCAGCTTGAGACGGCCGACCGTGGACAGGTCGTAGCGGTCGGGACGGAAGAACAGCGACTCGAAGAGATTCTTCGCCGTGTCGATCGTCGGGGGATCGCCCGGACGCAGGCGTCGGTAGATCTCGAGGATGGCCTCATCGGTGCTGGTCAGCTTGTCCTGCAGCAGCGTCTGGCGCAGGAACGGTCCGACGTTGAAATCATCGATGAAGAGAGTCCGGAACGTTTTCACCTCGGCTTCGTGAAGCCGAATGATGTGCTCCTCGGTGATGTCCTCGTTGCAGTTGAGCAGGACCTCTCCGGTGTTCTCGTCGATGACGTCTTCGCCAGCGACCTTGCCGATGAGTTCCTCGAGCTCCAGCGGAAGGCGCCGGATCTCGGCGTTGCGCATCTTCTTGATGTGCGCGCGCGAGATCTTGCGCCCCTTCTTGACGAGGGTGTTGCCCGAGCTGGGGTCCTTGATGTCGTGGGGGGCGCGCTGACCACCGATGAGGTCGTAGTCGACGACGCGGAACGCAGCGACCTCGCCCTCGACAGCTTCGAGTTCGACGGTCTCCTTGGAGTAGAAGTAGTCGAGAAGCTCGGAGGTGGAGTACCCCAGCGCCCGCAGCAGCACGGTCGCGTAGAGCTTCCGGCGCCGGTCGATGCGGACGTAGATGAAGTCCTTGTGGTCGAACTCGAAGTCGAGCCAGCTCCCGCGATACGGGATCACGCGAGCGCTAAACAGCTTCTTGCCCGAGCTGTGGGTCTTGCCGCGGTCGTGGTCAAAGAACACGCCCGGGCTACGGTGCAGCTGGGAGACGACAACCCGCTCGGTACCGTTGATGATGAACGTGCCGTGCTGCGTCATCAGCGGGATCTCACCGAAGTAGACCTCCTGCTCTTTGACGTCGCGGATGGATTGCGTGCCGGTCTCGTCATCGACGTCCCACACGACCAAGCGGACAACGACCTTGATCGGAGCCGCGAACGTCATGCCGCGGGCGCGACACTCGTCTTCGTCGTATTTGGGGCGATCCAGCGCGTAGCTGACGAACTCCAACGAGCTGGTCTCTCCGAAATCCTTGATCGGGAAGACGCTCTTGAAGACCGCCTGCAGGCCAATGTCTTCGCGCTCATCCACGGGGACTTCGCGCTGCAGAAACTTGTCGTACGACCGTTTCTGAATGTCGATGAGGTTCGGAACCTCGATGATCTTCTTCAGCTTTCCGAAGTGTTTGCGGACTCTGAAGTTGTTCTGAATGACCTGCGGCATCGTGCTTCCTGACTTTTCTGCCGTGTTGTCCAAATCATCCCCGTGGGTGGCCCATCGTCTGTCCCCGGGTGCCTGGATAGGCGGGGGAGCTCATGTGGCCGAGGTTTTGGGGTGCCGGAGGACGGCAAGGTTGAGGGCGGCGATAGTCGTCCGAGCATGGGGTTTGATCCCCCGGGGCCGGAGCCCGTCTGCGGCGCCGCCCGCCGCGCCCGATTTCACCCAAGTTTGGGTGTGAAAACGAGCTTGGCGAGCGACAAAAAGGAACCGAGCCACCGTCCACAGCGGCAGTGACTCGGGGTCGCGAGGTCTTACTTGACCTCGACGTCAGCGCCGGCTTCTTTGAGCGCCTTCGCTGCTTCTTCGGCTTCGTCCTTGGAGACGGCCTCTTTGATGGTCGCGGGGATCCCCTCGACGAGAGCTTTGGCGTCCTTGAGGCCGAGGCCCGGGACGATCGCGCGGACGGCCTTGATCACGTTGATCTTCTTCTCGCCGAAGCTGGTCATCACGACGTTGAACTCGGTCTGCTCCTCGCCGCCGCCGGTGTCGCCGGTGGGGCCAGCCATCATCGCCACGGGAGCAGCGGCGGAAACGCCCCACTTCTCTTCGAGGTCTTTGACGAGGGCGGCAATCTCCATGACGGGGAGGTTGCTGAGGTATTCGACGACTTGGTCTTTGGTGACATCGGACATGATGTTGTTCCTGTGCTTGAAAGTGTCTCGTATGAACGAGCGGTGTTGAAAAACGGGTAGAAGCAGCCCCCGACCCCAGTGGTCGGAGAAAGACCCAGCCTAGGAGGCGAGGTCGTCTTTGCGTGCGTTGAGAACGTTGAGCAGGTCGGTTGCGGCTGCGTTGAGCACCCGAACCATGTTCGTTGCCGGCGTGTTGAACAGCCGCAGCAACATAGCCTTGAGTTCTTGCGGACCGGGAAGGTCGGCAAGAACGGTCACGCCCTTGATGTCGAGAAGGTCTCCGTCGGATACCCCGCCTTTGACGGCGAAGTTTTCGTTTTCCTTGGCGAAGTCCCGCGCGACACGAGCGGGCGCTCCGGGGTCCTCTTCGTTGTACGCCAGCGCGCTGACGCCTTTGAGGAGGCCGGTGAGCGGCTCGTGCTTGGTGCCCTCGACGGCGAACCGGATGGTTGAGTTTTTGTACACGCGGTAGGTGCAGCCAGCTTCGCGGAACCGTCCGCGCAGCTCGTTGGCCGCAGCCACCGTGAGTTTCTCGTACCCAACCAGGACAAGAGCAGAGCAGTCTTCAATCTGCCCGCGGAGCTCTTCGGATTTTTGCTGTTTGGTAAGCATTTGGGTCCTTGGTTCTTTGTGCCGTTCGGCCCGTTTCCATCCTCGGCTGGCCTCAGCTGGCCGGGATGTTTCGAGACGAAGGTCACGGGTTGGTATCTGTGGAGCCCCGTGACCTCCGGGCGGAGGTGCGTTCTCGGTGCGTCCACTCTCTGCAGGCGATCCGGCGCGTCCGGACGATTAGGGGGGGCTGTCGGCCCCCCACCTGCGGTCTACAAGCGGTTGAAGTGCAGCTGGTTCTCTCTCGCGTCTCTCCGTGTAGCCGTGAAAAATCGGTGGTGGTCTACTTGTCCACGGTGGACAAGACGTCGCCGGTGTCGAGGCGAACGCCTGGACCCATCGACGAGGAGATGGTCACGCTCTTCCAGTACTTGCCTTTGGCAGTGCTGGGCTTGAGACGCTGAAGCGTTTCGAGCAGCGCGGTGAGGTTGGCCTGGAGCTTCTCGGGGCCGAAGGAGACCTTGCCGATCGGGGCATGGATGATGCCCGTCTTGTCGGTGCGGAACTCGATACGACCGGCCTTGAGCTCGGTGACCGCGTTGGCGACGTTCATGGTGACCGTGCCGACCTTGGGGTTCGGCATGAGGCCACGAGGGCCGAGCACGCGACCGAGACGACCGACGAGACCCATCATGTCCGGCGTGGCGATGGCGGAGTCAAAGTCCATCCATCCGCCCTGAATTTTCTCGACCAGGTCCTCGGCGCCCACTTCGTCGGCGCCGGCTTCCTTGGCTTCTACGGCTCGCTCACCCTTGGCGAACACGATCACGCGCACGGTCTTGCCCGTGCCGTGCGGCAGCGAGACGGACGCGCGGAGCATTTGGTCCGCGTGCTTGGGGTTGACGCCCAGGCGTGCGGCGCAGTCGACGGTCTCATCGAACTTTGCGAACGCGACCTCGGTGACGGTGGAACAGGCTTCGACGATCGTGAACCGCTTGTCGGCGTCGATCTTCTTGGATGCAGCTTCGAACTTTTTACCCATGACGACCTACCCTTCAGCCTTCCACTTCGAGGCCCATGGAGCGCGCCGTGCCGGCGATGCTCTTGGCGGCACCGTCGATGTCGAACGCGTTCATGTCCACCAGCTTGTACGCGGCGATCTCGCGAATCTGAGCCATCGAGACCTTGCCGACCTTCTTCTTGTTGGGCTCACCAGAGCCGCTCTTGAGACCGGCGGCCTTGAGCAGCATGACCGCCGCGGGCGGCGTCTTGGTGACGAACGAGAACGACCGGTCGGAGAAGACCGAAATCTCCACCGGGATGATCGTCCCTTTGTCCTTCTGCGTGCGAGCGTTGAACTGCTTGCAGAATTCCATGATGTTCACCCCCTTCGAACCGAGGGCCGGTCCGATGGGTGGTGCGGGGGAAGCTTCGCCGCCCTTGCACTGCAACTTGATGATGGCTTCGAGTTTTTTCATTGGTTTGTCCTCGTGCGAGCGGCAAGACGGCGACCTCGAGCGTTAAGCCCGGGCAACTGCCTCCACCTCCGAGAAATCGACCTGAACCGGAGTGGGTCGGCCGAAGATCGAGACGGACATTTTGACTTTGCGTTTGTCGAAGTCGACCCCCTCCACCTCACCGGTGAAGTTCGCAAAGGGTCCGGATTTGACGCGGACGTTGTCGCCCACGGCAAAGGAGATGTCGGGAGCGGCCTCTTCGACCTGTTCCTCGCCTGGAGCGGCTTCCCCCGTGGTCGCGCGCAGGGTCTTGGCCATCTGCGGCGCAGGCACCGGTTTGGGCGTCTTGCCGCCGAGGAAGCCGGTGACCTTGGGCGTGTTCACGATGACGTGCCACGCAGCTTCGGTCAGCTCGATGTTGACGAAGATGTAGCCGGGGAAGAACTTCTTGTTGGTCTTGATGTTCTTCTTGCCGCGACGCTCGGTCACTTGTTCTGAAGGCACCAGGATCTCTTCAAAGTCAGCCTCGAACGGCTGCCCTTTGATGCGCTCTTCGAGGTTGCGTTTGACTGTGTTCTCGTATCCGGAGAACGTCTGAACGACATACCAATCCATCGAAGTCCTTGGTCCTTGCAGGTGCGCTTCGCCGGGATCAGATCCCGTAGAGCAGGTTTGTCGCGGAGGACCATAGCTGGTCCATCGCGAAGAGGATGACTGAGCAAATGAGGGTCACCATGATCACGATGCCGGTGTTGGCTCGGATCTCGGCCTTGGTGGGCCAGGTGACTTGGGAAATCTCGGTGACCACTTCGGTGCAGAACTTGAAGTAGTCTTTTCGGCGCCAGGCGTAGAGCGTGCCGATGAGCGCGATGCCCATGCCGATGCTGCTGGCGCCGAGGTCACTGGGGCGGCCGACCTGCGGGTAGTAGTCGAAGAGGATCGCCCAGATGTTGTCCGTGGCGTTGACGAGGACCCAGGCGCCAGCGGCACCTAGGACAAAGAAGATCACGTGTGCCCAGCGAGCGGGATCGAAGTCTCGCTTGATGGGGGTACGGCGCTTCTTACGACGGCTATCGGACGATTCGGACATGGGAGGCTCCAGCAGGCGGGGCAGACGAACGTGGGTGGGTTCTGACCCGGGCCCGTAGAATGGGGCCCCGGCGGCCATTTCTGACCGCCGAGGCTCGCTGCAGGGGATGAGGGACTCGAACCCCCGGCCCACGGATTTGGAGTCCGTTGCGCTACCAACTGCGCTAATCCCCTAGAACGTCGGATGAAAACTGGGACAGGTGCAGGACCTGCCCGTGTGCTCGTTGTCTTTGCCCTTGTGTCGCCTGGCGAGGGTCTCGGGAGCGTTCCCGAGCGGAAGATGCCGAAAAGGAGACCGACCGCGAACTACTTCGTTTCCTTGTGGGGCTTGTGGCCCTTACAGGAAGCGCAGTACTTCTTGAGGTTGATTTTCTCAGGCGTATTACGTCGATTCTTCCGGGTGGAATAATTGCGACGCTTGCACTCGGTGCACTCGAGGGAAACTGTGATGCGATGTCCGGCAGCCATGGGTAAACCTTGGGCGGGAGAAGGACGCCGGCTATAGCAAGAGGCGTTCCGGCTTGCAACCGCCGGGCCCAACTTCTGGCCGCGGCGCTCGAAGCTAGCCGCGTGCATCGCGCAACGACGTTGAGCGACGGGTAGGCGCACCTGCGTGACCACCGGCTCGGTTCCATTCGGCAGGCACTCGAGGGTGCGGACCCGCCAGATCGTGATCCCACCAACGGCGCATACGCCGCAGAAGCTGAGATCGATCCGATCGGGGCACATTTCGTGGGCTTCCCCGGGCTTCTTCCAATCGCCGATCGGGGTCCATGGCGGGGATCGCTGGCGGGGAGTCTGGCGTATCTTAGGGATGGAAGAACCCCTTGGTCGTCGAGCCGCATCACCCCGCCCCCGGTTCCGCGCTTTGCGCGCTGATCGTTGTTGGGGTTTCGGCCTGCCAGATGGTGAATCCGGCCTTCGACGTCGTGGGATCGGAGACGTCGGGAGCGGGTACCGAAGTGACCACGGCGTTCGGGGCCAGCACGACGACCGGCGGCCAAGGCGGCTCGGGCGAATCGGCCACTGCGTGCGGCGAAGAACAAACCCGCTGTGACGAAGAGTGCGTCCTGGCAATCGAAGGCACAGGCCACTGGAAGCCGGTACGTCGCATCGTTTTCTGTCGATGCAATTGAAGCCGACCAGCGCTTGTCGATGTCGATCGTGGACCTCACCGACGGACCGACCATCGTGGAAGTCGAGCGCACCTGCGAGCTGTGCGGGCGGGACGAGCGACTCGATGCGACCTCCGATCTCTCAGCCACGGCACTGAGAAGGCTCAAGTCCCACGCGGCCATCATCACGGAGGTTTGGGAGGACAGCGTTCCAGACCGCGCTCAGGTGGTCCTCGACGGGCAGGAAGTGGGCACGACTCCCCTGCGGGTCCAGGTCTCGCCTGGCCCGCACACAGTGGAACTCTCTGCTGCCGGATACCACCCGTTCTTGAGAAAACTCGACGTCGATCGCGGAACGAGCCAGAGCG
>CAYGTG010000419.1:0-5720 GCA_964352485.1 uncultured Nannocystaceae bacterium
CGTCGGGGGGCGGTGTAGATCACGTTGCAACAACAAACATTAAAAAAAAAACAGCGTCCGCTCCGGTCACGCCGGCAGTGAACGCCGGCGATCCGCCCTTGGTTTCGATGGTCGTGCAGGCGAACGCGGCCACGACGATGACCGCCAGCAGCGCGTTGGGGGCTTGGCAGTTTGGGCAGCGGGTCACGGTCGTTTCTGCGGCCCGAAGCGTACCATCTGGACCTTGACCGGTTCCGTGCTCACGGTGCCGCCGTGGCTTCGCGCGCTTCTCGGCAGATCGCGAACCGAGAGGCTTCGAGGTGTCGGGCACCTTCAAGAGCCGCGGAAACTGGCCCGATGACGTCGAGCCCCTGCCCTGGCCGTTCCCGGACGTCCTGGCCGGCGACCTCATCGAGCAGCGTCTCGAGGTCGCACCAGGCCGGCCTCTCGTGAACCCCTCGTCGTGCCCAGCGACCTCAGGGGCAGCTCGACAACGACGCGATCCACTCCGAGATCACCGCGGCCCCGGCGGTGTCGACCGTGGTGCGACCCAAGGGCGGCATGCGGGCGCCGCCATCGGCTTCGACCCGCGCCAGGAGGACGGACCGCCCGGGAGCGCCGGGCGCGACGATGGCCGCATCCTCGAGGTCGAGGTCCCCCGCACGGGGCGAGCCGCACAGCTTGGTATCCTCGAGGGACATGGAAACCCGCAGGTCGAGGTTGGATCGACCGCCGGGTCCCTCGTCGCGATGGCAGGGCGAGCAGTTGACGTGCAGGTATGCCCGAGCGCGTGCCTCGAGGGAGGCATCTGCGTCGAGGGCCGGCAGGGGATCCGCCGCGGCGGGCGCATCACCGACGATCTCAGTCAGGCTCTGGGACGATAGCTGACCGACCTCGAGGCCCAGCGAGCGCCCAGCGGCGGAGGTGTGACACGCCATGCAGTCGCGAGGGCCGGGCAACACCCAGGGCCGCCCGTCGATCGTCTCGGTGCGGGTGTCCTCGACGAAGGTCGCGTCGGTGCCCTCCGCGTTCCAGGCCCAGGTGTAGCCGGCCCAACCATCGTCATCGTGGTGGACGAACAAGCGCGTCTCGATCGGTCGGTCCGCGGTGTCGAAGAACGACTTCACCAGCACCGTGCCGGTTGGAAACTCGAGGTGGCCTTCGGCTCCGACCGCCGCGGTGGTGCCCCCGGGCAGCGCGACGAACCGACGTTTGTCGGCGCCGTCAGACCAGAACGAATGGTTGACGTCGTAGGCGATCGTCCCGGGACTCGGCCTGTGCGGGTCGCTCGGGTCGACGCACCCCGTGTCGAGGATCGAACGCGGGAAACGATCGGGCTCTCCCGAGGCTTCCACCGGGCGAAGCGCGTAGATCAAGCCGTCGCGGACGTTGACGCCGTAGAGCTCGCCGGCGTCGTCCTGCGCCCAACCGGCGATACCGCGAGCCCCCTCGCCGAGGACCTCCGGGTCGCCGCCTTCGATCTCCACGCCGAAGACCGACCCGAAGTAGAAGTCGCTGTACAACACCATGCCCCGCAGCTCGGGGATCGCGTTGCCTCGATACGGATAGCCCGTGATGATCGAGGCGGACGACGTGTTGCGGTACTGGGCATGGGGCTCTTGCAGCCCCGCCGCGTCGCACCGATCGGATGCGAAACACTCCGTGCCTTCGGTGGTGGCCCAGCCGTAGTTGCCGCCGCGCTCCACTCGGTTGAGCTCTTCCCACGTGTGCTGCCCGACGTCGCCAACCCACAGCTGACCGGTCTCGCGGTCGAAGGACCACCGGTAGGGGTTGCGAAAGCCCCACGCGTAGATCTCGGGACGTCCCCCGCCGCTGGCGAAGGGGTTGTCGGCCGGAATGCCGTAGGGCTGCGGCGCCCCGGGGGACACGTCGATCCGAAGCATCGCGCCCAGGAGGGTGTCTGTGTCCTGACCGCTGCCCAGCGGATCCCCGGCGCTGCCCCCATCGCCGAGCGCCCAGTAGAGGTGGCCGTCGGGACCAAAGTGAACGTCGCCGCCGTTGTGGTTGGCGTACGGCTGGTCGACCTCGAGGATGATGCGCTCGCTCTGCGGGTCTGCCGTCAGACCATCGGCCGAGGAGAACTCGGAGAGCCGCGACAAGAACGCGGTGCCGCCGGGGGCCGTGTAGTACACAAACAGCCGCCCGGAGTCGTCGAAGTCGTCCGGAATCGCGAGGCCCAGCAGCCCTGCCTCAGCGGCCTCTTCGATGCGTACGGAGAGATCGAGGAACACCGTGGCCCGCGCGTCGGCTCGGTCCTCGAACGTGTAGATGATCCCCGTCTTGGCGAGCACATACCAACGCCCGCCCGGCGCCTTGATCAAGCTGACCGCCTCCTCGACTGCGACGTTCTGAAACACCGGCACCCACTGCACCCGCGCATCGAGCAGCGGACGCGCAGGGGCCTGACAGCTGCGCGGGGCCTCGGCGTCGTCTTCGGGCACCCGTTCGGCGCACGTGGCGAGCACCACGCCCAAGGGCAGCATGATCCAGCGGTTCCACTTCACATCCATCGTGGTCAATCCAGGCGCCTACCGTAGCAGGCCCAATGGTCACAAACCCAAGTGGCATGACTTCTGGCCGCTGAATCACGACGTCTCGGCGTCGTCTACGACCCTTCGATGGGCCGCAGATGGATGAGGACGCTGGTGTTCGCGGCGTTGGCGGCTGGTTGCACACCGCCGGGTCCGCGCACGGGTCCATCGGGAACGCAGAGCACCGAGCCTGAGCTGCATCGGTCAAGCGTGGGTCGGATGCCGGTGTGGGAAGAACCCGGAGAGCTCGGGGCGCCTCCCGTCGAGGGCCGGGCGTTCGTTGTGGCCGCGCCCGTGGCAGATGGATTCCAGAGTCGACTCGCGATGCTGTTGTTGGAGGATGGCGAGGTTCGGGTGCTCGACATCGACATCGACGGGGAAGTCAGCGCGGCGGCGACCGACGGGCACGGCAACGTCATCGCCTCCGTTCGACCAAGCCATGAAGGCCCGACCGGGCGACGTTTGGCGCTCACACCCGCGCTTCGTGGCTACCGCCGGAGCCGTGGCAGCCGCTTCGAAACCTTCACGCCCGACTTTGATTCGGGGAAGAACTACATCGACCCGATGTGTGGCGCGGACGGGGCGGTGGGCGGCTGGCTGAGCGACGGATCAGGGCCGACGAGTTCTCGTTTCGTGTGGCTGCATGGCCGCGACCGGGCTCCGTTCGATGAGGCCCTCCTCAGTGACGTCAGCTTCGTCTCACGCTGCGCGTTCAGTGCCGCCACGGAGTGCTCGAGCGTCTGGTGGCGCAAGCACGCCGACGGCACCGTCGTGACCCGCATCTGCGACGGCGAACGCACCGACGAGCCTGTGCCCGACGACGACCTCCGCCTGCACGGCCAGGTTGCCCTGCACTCCAGCGGCGTACTCGTCAACTACGGGACGGAGGACTGGGGAGAGGGTGGCGATCGGGTCATGCTTCGGGCGCCAGGCTCGACACCGCGTTGGTGGGACGTCGAGGGTCAGGTCTTCGCAGCCACGTTTTCCGGCCCTTCGACCGTCGTCGTGCACACCGCCCACCGAAGTCCCAATGAGCATGGTGCGCACCTACGCGCCACGCTCTTCAATGTCGAAGACGGCCCCATCGACAGCCGCGACCTCGATGACAAGCGCGGCTCTTTCGACGCAGGCGCTTGGCCACCCCGCGCCAGCCGCATGTCGCCGGACGCCGCCTTCCGCACGCCGATGCTCCTCCCACGCAACGGCAACGGACGCCCCCTCTTCGTCCGTATCGACGATGTCCTCGTCCTCGTCTCGGGTCGAGGTCGCGTGTGGTCTTGGCCAATGGAGGGAGGCGCAGGTGAGCGGTGGCTCCCCGGCGGAACGGAACGACGCTCGACTCAAGGGCCGTGACACTCAGCGCCGGTGAGACATGCACGCGTGTCGAGGGCTCTGCACATCGGCACTACGAAAGCCCCGCCATGCGCAGGACCTCCTTGGTCCGCTTGCCCAGCTCGGCCCGCGTCTCCGAGTAGACCAGGGACATCGCGGCGTCGAGGTCTTGGTCGCTCACCCACGCATCGCGCAAGAGCTCGCCCGGCACGTCGCGGCGAAGGACCCGGTAGGCGTAGGCTGCCGCGTAGAGGTCGTCGACGAGTCCCAGCGGCCCGAGGTCGGCTTCGGGCAGCACGTCGTCGGGCACGACGAAATAGGCGAGGACGGCGGTGACGATGTGGCGGTCCGTCCGCTGCAGCCGAGGGTCGACCAACAGCCGCGCAAAGAGGTCGAAGACGTGGGGCGCGAGCCGGACCGCTCGCTCCCGCGGTCCCCGATACTCATCCACGAAGCGGCCCAGAGACGCCGCGTAATCAGGAACCTCAGAGACCATCACTTCCCCCACCTTCTGCAGCCCGATCGTGCCACCGCTTCATTGTACACAGCCTCACAGCTCCAGCGGTCGCGCGTCCGATCCCGCGCCTGCGTCGCACTGCCGGCGACTGCAACGCTGCGGGTGGAGCGGTGACGAGCCCGACTACCCTCCACCTCAGGGAACAAGCCGAAGGCCGATCCGTGATACGGGGCGATGGTGCGTAGAATTGCGCTCACGCTCGCGTTCTTCCCGGCCGGTTGTGTCACGACGAAGCCGCTGACCGCTGAGGCCGACCCCGCCGCATCCCTCGACGCTGTCACGATGCCCAAGGCTCCACGGGTCGAGCGTGACTTGCCAACGGCAGCGGCCGCGTATGGCACCCTGCAGCGTCATCTCTCGAGAGACTGAGCCGTCGAGGGCGGAGGTCCACTACGACCTATTCCAGCGGGTATTCGGTCCTCACGTAGTCGACGCCTGCGGAGTGGCAGCCGATACATCCCGCGACGGACCCTTCTCCGCCGAGCGCGTCGACGTTGGCGAGGTCCGACCACCAGTACCAAGTCTCGGGCCCGCTGCCCTCGGCGACCTTGACCTCAACAAACCATCCGGCGATCTCACCATCCACCCAAGACTCCTTGACCGCGGCCGCGCCGACGGGATGCTCCGTGTTGCCAGCGCCCATGGATTCGGCCAACTCGGCGTTGAAGAACGCGCGGACTTCACCCGGGTGGGGCGAGTTTCCGACGGGCGCGTGAGGCATGGACTCGGCCTCCCAGCTCGCATAGCTATCGTCTTCGATTGCAGTCAAGACGACCTCGACCTCCTCGGGTCGTTCGGCTCCGGGGCAACCTGCGGTCGTGCCGGGGCAGCCTGTGGCCTCACCCGGGCAGCCTGCGGTCGCGCCGGGGCAACCGGCGTCGGTGGTGGAGCCCGCGGCGGTCTCTTCGCCAGCGTCACTGTCACAGGCGGGAAAAGCGAGGGTCGCTGCCGCGAGTGCGGCTGCTTCGAGAATGGAGCGTAGATCGGTCTTCACGGTGGTCCGGATTCCTCCGCATCCGTACGCAGGTTTGACCGACGCGTTACGCGTCGAAAGACGAAACTTGTTCTTTTTTTTTCGAAGGGCTGGCTCGTGTTCGAATCCATCGAACAGCTTGTGCAAATTGTGGCAACGGTTCGCTTCGCGCCCGATGAGGTCCCGCTTGCCGATCGAACTGCCGGGGCTTCCGACCACCGTCTGCGCGTGAGCGGCGATCGCCTTCCAGCGTGCTCCAACCGATTGGGAGGAAAACTGTCGATCGACGTTGCGCTGAGCACATGAACAGTGTTCTACAATCCGCCGGTGGTCAAGGTCGATCTGCGCGCGGAGGCTCGAGCCGCCA
>CAYGTG010000419.1:5730-7043 GCA_964352485.1 uncultured Nannocystaceae bacterium
GCTCGAGCTCGTGGCCATGGCGGCTCGAGCCTCCGCGCGCAGATCGGCGCCGACGTGCACGGCCGCTACCGACTGCAACGCGAGCAAGAACTTGGAGCCCGGTTTGCGGCCGAGGTTTCGATCGCGTTGCAGCTGGACGTCGACGACTTCACGGCCACGATCACCGGACGCATCGATGGCGTCATCCAGGCCGACGATACCCGCGGCCCCCAGTCGCCGCTGATCATCGAAGAGGTCAAGTCCGTGCTCGACCCCGGCGCCACGGACCTGGCCTCCGCGCAGCTGCAGGTGCAGGCCTACACCCTTGCGCTGCTCCGGGCTGGGCACACCGGAACCCTCAGTCCGTTCGTCGTGCAGATCGGCGTGTGGGACGGCAGCGAGCGAGCCGTTCCCGTACACTTCGACGCGGCCAACACGGAGGCGCGGCTTGCCGCTCTGGTCCGCACGACGATCGCGATCGCCCGAGACGAGGAACGCCGGGCACGGGCGCGCGCGCAGTGGGCGGAGGGCATGCGGTTCCCGCACGACGAGATCCGTGAAGGCCAACAGATGCTCGTCGATGCGATCGACGATGCGCTCGCCGAGGGTCGACCGCTGCTCGCCCAGGCGCCCACGGGTACGGGCAAGACGGCCGCCGCGCTCTTTGGCGCGATTCGCTACGCCGCGCGTCGAGGGGCTCGCGTTTTCTACGCCACGCCGAAGACCACCCAGCACCTGCACATCGCACAGACCTTCGAAGCCCTGTGCGAGGCGAGCGCCGCAGCGGTGCCCGAAGACGCCGCGCCTCCGCTCGCGGTCAGCCTGCACGCGCGCTCGCGCTTGTGCCGGCAGGGTCCGGCGGTCTGCGATCGGAAGACCTGTCCTCGGTTGGCCAACCACAGCGTGGATGGACCCGATATTGCAGCCAAGCTTGCGGCCAAGCACCGCTACGTCGGCGGCAAGGAACTCGCGGATGCTGGCCGTGCCCACAACGTGTGCCCGTACGAGCTCGGCTTCGATCTCGCCCACGTCGCCGACTTGATCATCGGAGACTTCAACTACGTCTTCGACCCCTCCATCGCAATCCTGTCGTCGAGCCGGATCAAGACGCTCGTCGTCGTCGACGAGGCCCACAACCTGTTCGACCGCGCTCGCGCGTACTCGAGTGCGCGGCTCATGCTCCGGGATCTCGAGCAGGCAGAACAGGCGATCGATGGCGCCGAGCCCAGCGCCTTGGCGGCCAACACTTGGGTTGCCGAGGTCCGGGCCGCGATCCAAGAAGCGACCGCCGCCCCACCCCGCGAGCAAGACGGCAGCGGCCGCTTGCTTCACGA
>CAYGTG010000420.1:0-7040 GCA_964352485.1 uncultured Nannocystaceae bacterium
GCTCCGCCCCCTTCTCCCGAAACCCGGAACGGACTTCAGATCTGCGGTACTAGGCAGCGAGACCCAGAGCGTTCACGGCAGAACCGAACGCTGCTCAGGGGCGTGCTGCGAGTCGGCCAGGATGCGGCACGCCAGCAAGACCTGGCGGATGCTGTCGTCGTCGTGCTGAGCATCGAGGATCCGACCCAAGTCTGGGATCGCATCGCCTGCGGGGGTTGAGACTCGGTCGTGGGCAAACCGGTTGTCGAACAACCGGTCGACGCTGGCCTGCACCATCTGTTCGCAGTGCACGACGGGGGATGCGGGGGCATCGAGTTCCACCAGCCGGGCCGCCGTCGCTCCGTGGAAGGCGACCGCACGGTAGTGGTGGTCGATCGGGGCTTCTGTGCACTGTTCGATCGAGCCGCGGAATCGCACGGGTAGCACGGGCAGCGCTCGAATCATCAGGTCGCCGGGCGTGATGCCCCAGCGACTCAGCGCGGCGGCGTGTTCGCCCTCGACCGCGACAGACTCCAGCAGCGAAGCCAGCCCGCGCAAGCCGGTGGAGATCGGGATGTCTTGGTCATCGAGCGGCTCGTCGTCATCATCGTCGCGCGGCATGTACTCGAGCGCCTCCCAGTCTCCCCAGTCCTCGTCGAGCCATCCCGCGCGATGGCCAACGACATCGTCGAGCTCAGACGCGTCGAGGCTGAGAACCTCTCCGATCAGGCGCTTCCACCACGGGTGCATGACGGGCACGGGAAGCTCGAGGTGGCCCCACCGACCCAAGCCCGAGCGATCGACTCCGAAGATGTCCACATCATAGAGTCCTCGGCGGTCCTCCCGATCGACGCGGCAGGCTGCGTCCCCGCACGAGATCGCCGATGCGCTCGCCGTCCGGATGTCCTCATCGGTTGCAGGTCGGAGCATGGTCAATCCCACCAAAAGAACCACCGGTTCGCGGTGAGGAGCCCGCCCGCCACCTCTTCGAGCGGAAGCTCCTGCCCGTCACCGCTGCAGTAGCGGCGATGCTCGAGCGCCAGTTGCAGCGCTTCACGGGCCGAGGCGGGCGGACGCTCCACTTCGACCTCGAGCCAGTCGTGGCCGATCCCCAGGAGGCGAGCGCCGTATCGGTTTTCCCACCGCTGGAAGAAGGCGGCGTGGGTCTGACTTTGGGGGCATGCGTTGAAGCCTCCAAAGTCGAACACGGCCGGCAGCGACCAGGCCGCTCGCGCGGGCACGACCCAGAGTCGAACGTCTCGATCCGCGCCCTCGGCCAGACACCACGGTTCGTGATCCCCGGGCTCTTCGGCCTCGACATCCGCCTCGTCGTAGCGGTCGAGGATGTCGTCCGGGACGCGGAGCTGCCGGCCCGCTTCGAGCACAGCGCGCAGTCCCGCCCAGGATGCCGCCGGCCCAGGGCTGGCCAGCATGTAGCGCGTCACGGCCGGCCCCGGCCCCACTGGCTGCGGTTGTTTCATCCGGTCGTAGCGTTCGAGAAGCTCATCGTGAGTCCGCTGCGCGTCCTGTAGCGTCCCCGTCAGTCGGGCTGCGGAGGGCGGGCTGTTGAACAGCGACCGATCACGCTGGACGAGGAGCGGAAAATGTCCGGTCGCGGAGCGCGAGAGCCTCTGCCAAAGCGAGAGCGCGTCGGCCGGGGCCACGTCGACCTCGTACGCCCCGTAGGCATCGGTGGGCCGCAGCGGGTGCCCGACCCACTCGAGGAGGGTGCCGCTCACGTGCGCAGTCTAGCAGAACGGCGAGCCCAAGCAGGGTGAGCAGGACGCGCGAATCGAGGGCAACACCGCTGGCGACCGCAGCGCCCCGTTCGCTCGGACACGTTCGTGACGCCCGCCCGACCCCGCGTCGTCCGGCTGAACGTCGCGGACAATCGTGGGATGCTCGGGCGAGCTCCGTCGTCTCAGCATGTTCATCGGCGTGCTCGCGGCGTGCGGCCCGGCCGTGCATGTGCACCGGGTTGCGGACTCGGGCACAGCTGCCAAACCACGTCGCGGGCCTTCTCGCCTTCGAGTGGCTCGCTGGCTACAGGAAGTCCCCGCCGACTTCGGGCGGCTCTGTGGCGGCTTGAATCTTCTCTCGCAGAAACTCCTCGCCGCCGAGGTTCATGCCATCCAGGAGCTCGAGCATCTCGCGTTGAGGGACAACCGCCCGCGGGTGAGGTCCGTCAGGACTTGGGCTGTCGTCGAGCCATTCGCGAGCCAGCGTCTCGAAGTCTTCGGTCGCGGCATCGTGGTCTCGCTGTTGAAGCCTCGCTCGGACCCGGAGCGCCAGTGCCCTCGGCCGGTTGGGAGGGTGGGCGACAGCGAGACTGAGGTGAGCAACGGCGCGAACATACGCACCGGCCTCCAGAGCATGGCGGGCCCGTCGAAGTCCACTTTCCGCGAGATCAGCCGCGGAAGGGCTGACCTGTCTTCGGCTGGCATCGGTCGGCGGAACACTCAAGGTGAAGGATGGGGATTCCGCCGCACGAATGACCTCGGACGGACGCCGAGGAATCCTCAGTCCCGGGATGCCATCGCGGAGTGCATTCGCGAGTTCGGTTGCCTCCGCCAAAGCCGTTGGATGGAGGCGTGTTGTCTCCGGCGTGTGGAGCAGCTCGAGATCATCGTCCTCTCGGCCAAACTCCGTGGTGCGACAGGCTGCGACCACCCCGAGCCAGTCCAAGAGCGTCGGTGCGACCACCTCGGTGTATCGGTCCGGCAACGCGGGCTGAACCCTGACGATCGGGCAGTCGTCGGTCGTCGAACCCGCGGTCGCTAAGAAGCCCAGATGGTCGTCGTACCCCGCGAACGGAAGCACGCCCTCGGGCGTCGCCAGGTACTCACATCGGTCTAGCCGGCGCAGGGACGGAGAGTTCTCGAACCCGCCTGGTCGTGATGCGTCCAGCTTCTTCTGACTGGGCGTCTTCAACCAGCTCATGATGAGTCCGAACGGAAGAAACGCCGCCGACGGGTCCCGCCGCTGGAGCTTCTTCGCAAGCGCCACCAGAGCTTGCATCGTAGACCCCACGGGCAGCCCAAGGATGCGTTCGATCTCTGCTGGCTTCATCTCGTACCTCGGCCCTTTACCCTTTGCGCAGATCTACGAGGGCGCCCTCGAGCTCGATGGTCAGCGGATGGTCCGCCCCGAGCCCTGGCGTGCGGATCTCGAGCGCGCGTTCGAGGGCCACGATCGCGTCGGCTCGTCGTCCCTGCTTCTCCAGCACGTTGCCCAGCCCGACGTAGGCGTGGGCGAGGTCGGTGTACTCGGGGCCAACCTCGCGCTCCCAGATCTCGATGGCCCGACGAAAGCCCTTCTGCGCCGCTTCGAACCGCCCCTGCTTCTCGAGCACGTTGCCGCGGTTGACGAGGGACCGAGCGACCTCCGCGTGGCCCTCCCCCAACGACGTCTCCCGAATCTCGAGCGCTTCATCATACTGCGCCATGGCGCCCTCGAGATCGCCCTGATCCTGCAGCACGTTTCCGTAGGTCTCATACATGTTGGCGACATCGCCATGGGTCGGACCGAGCCGTACGATGCTGAGGTCGAGGGCTCGCTTGGCGTAGTCCGCAGCTTCATCGAAGCGCTTCTGGTTCCGTGCCGCGATCGCCATGTTGGACAGCGACATGGCGATCGCGGGATGATCCTCCTCGAAGAGCTCAGAGCGAATGCGCATCGCGTGTCCGTGCTGGACCAGGGCGTCCCCATGCCGCCCCAACGCCGAATAGCAGGCTCCGAGATTGTTGTACGAGTCGGCGACCTGTTTCGAGACATCCCCATTCTTGCGCCGCATCTGCAGCGCTTGGAGGTTGTATTCCACCGCTCCTTCGTAGTCCCCAACGATGTAGTCGACGATCCCAAGGTTAGACAGCGTCGCTCCGATCGTCGGGTGCCCGGCGGGGTAGACGCGGCGCTGGATCTCCAGGGCTCGCAGCATCACTTCCTTCGCCTCGTCGTTGCGGCCCTTCCACCGCAGCGTGTCGCCAAGCACGTTCAGCCCCTTGGCAACCGAGGGGTGATCTTCGCCCAGTAGCTCGGCGTTCCGTTCGGTACCTCGACGCAGCAACGCCTCCGATTCCTCATACTTCCCGCGCTTCACCGCGTTTTGACCGAGGTGCTGATCTTCGAGGGCGACCGCGAGGGAGCGCTCTCCGCTCGCGAGCACGTGCAACGCCCGAGCCGCCATCATCTCGCGATGCGCGTCTTCGTACTCAGCCTTGGAATCGTGCAGCATCGCCAACGCATGGTGAGCCCGCGCCTCGAGAGTGCCCTGGGGATCCGCGGATTCCGAGAGCGACAAGGACAACGGCACCAACCACTTGGCCTCATCGTGGCGCGAGCGCGTGTACCCAACGAGCGTGAGCAGCGATGTGGACGCCCGCGCGCCGACACCGTGCATTTCATCGCGAAGCGCGATCTCCAGGGCCGTACGGAATGCCGCCTCTGCCGGGTCCAGCTCGCTGAGTTGGATCAGTGCTGCCCCCAGCTCAAGCTCGGCTTCCGCGATGAGGGGCTCGTATCCGAGGGCACGCGCCACTTCGATGACCGCTTTTGCCTGTTCCAGGGCGTTGGTGTAGTCCCCCGTTCGACGCTGGGCGGAGATGCGGGCGAGCTGCTCTCGTGCTTCCTCCACCCGTGCCGCCACCGCAGGGTCGTCAGGCGGCGCGACGTCCTGCTGCAACGCCGCCAGATCGGCACACTGCGAGAGCTTCGGTAGACCTTCGGCGAGCAGGACGGCGTGTTCCACCGCCCCTGGTTCGGCCTCCCGCAGCTGATCTCCGACGGCCGACAGCTCGCCGCGAGCACGATGCAAGCAGGCCATGCGCAGGTCGAGCGCCGCGTCTGACTGTTCGTTGCGCACCGTCGTCGCCATGCAGGCATCTTTGTGCTGCTCGACCCACGCACTCGCATACGCGTCGAGTCGAGCGACCACGTTCTGCGCCGTCGTGTCGGCGTAGGGAAGCTGTGAGCGCGTGAACGCATCGGTCACCCGTGCCGCCGCGTCGGCATTCCACACCTCGCCGAGGGCCGCGGTCGCCCCCGTGCATGGGTCCACCTCGGTCGACCCCCATGCTGCGATGGCACCTGCGCCGCCGATCAGCAGCGCCGCGTAGCCGAGGTGACGACCTGCGCCGCGTTGCGGAACAAGCCGCTCCAGCAGCGCGTCCATCGACGGCCAGCGGTCGGCGGGGTCGGGCAACATGCCTTGAGAGATCGCGGCGACCACCCGCGTCGGGACGGAGCTGCGCTCGGGCCATTTCGGCGGCCCGGCCATCTTGGCCCGGTACAGCTCATTGCCGGAAAATGGTGGGGACCCCGCCAGCGCCTCCCAAAGCGCCACGCAGAACGCGTACTGATCCGTCGCCGGCCCAGCCACCTCGCCCTTGTGCTGCTCGGGGGCCATGTAGCGCGGCGTCCCCACGATGGTGTCATGATCGGTCAGCGGCGCCGACCCGTGGTCGCTTCCGCTGCGCTCGAGGTCAGCCCCCGAGACCGTCTCGAACGCATGCGAGTCGCCAGCGGTCACCCCCTTGGCCAGGCCAAAATCTGTGACCTTGGCGACCCAACCCCGTCCCGCGTCGCCGGCGATCAGCACGTTGGCCGGCTTGAAGTCCCGGTGAACCATCCCAACGGCATGTGCCGCCGCCAACCCTCGGCCCGCCTGACGGTAGAGCTCAATGATAGTTGCCGAGGGCGCGGCCTGTTCCTTCAACCACGTCCGCAGATCTGAACCGGCAACGTACTCCATCGCGATCAGGACGTTGGCCGGCTCCGACGCGGAGTCATCCTCACCAAGCTCGACGTCGTACACGGCGACGACGTTGGCGTGAGACAGCTGAGCCATCGCCTGTGCTTCCCGGACCAGACGGGCAGCGCCGTCACCCGCGAGAGCCTTGTGGTGCAGCTGCTTGAGGGCGATCTCCCGCCGAAGCTTGGGGTCGTAGGCCCGCCAGACCGTGCCCATGCCTCCGGTCCCGCTCTTTTCGATCAGCACGTAGCGCCCTGCAACCGGGAGCTCCACCCTGTCCGGCTCGAGCTTGGGCACCGCGTCGCTGGAAACGCTGACCGTCGGCGTCGCGTCCACCGAGCCCGCCCTGCTCTCGTCGGTGTCCGCAGTGGCCATGTCCAAAGCGTATCGCATCCGGAGCTCCGATCGCATTGGCGTTCATGTGCGACCGGTGGCGAACCGACCCACATCTGGGGCGGAGAACGACCCCGCGTCCAGCAACGCGACCCAGCCCGGGCGCTCGGGAGCGCGCACTGTGAGTGTCAGACCACGCCGAGGTCTTTCTTGAGTACGCCTGCGCTGAGCTCCCCCGAGATTAGGCTTGGCGGCATGCCGGGGCCCGGCACGGTGAGCTGGCCGGCGAAGTAGAGGTTGTCGACCTTGCGAGAGCGAAGCGGAGGTTTGAACGGACCGGTCTGCAAGAGCGTGTTGGCCATCCCGTACGCGTTGCCCTTGTAGGCCCCGTAGTCGCGCTCGAAGTCCCGCATCGCGTAGTCGCGCCGATAGACGATGCGGTCCCCAAGCGTCGCGCCACAAGCCCGCTCGATGCGGCGGAGCACCTTGTGGAAGATCTTCTCCCGCTCCTCGTCGGAGTCCTCCAGTCCGGGCGCCAGCGGGACGAGCACGAACAGGTTCTCGTGTCTGGCAGGCGCGACCGAGGGGTCGGTCTTGGAGGGCGCGCAGACGTAGAACAGCGGGTCGTCGGGCCAGGCCGGTTCGTCATAGACGTCGCGCATGTGGGCGTCGAGGTCGCGGTCGAAGAACAGCGTGTGGTGGCGCAGGCCGTCGAGCTTCCCGCGAACACCGAGGTAGAATAGCAGGCTGGACGGCGACATCGTCTTGCGTCCCCACTGCGCCTCGCGAAACTGACGGTCGGGGCTCGCAAGCAGGTTCTGCTCCACGTGGTGGTAGTCCACCGCAGCAACGACGGCATCACATGGGATCAGCGGCCCGCCCCCGCGCACCAGCCGCCCGATCTGCCCCGATGCCGCTGCCGGACGAGGTGGATTGGATCCTGATCACGCGACTGGCCTAACGTTGCCTCGGTGGCTCG
>CAYGTG010000421.1:0-4372 GCA_964352485.1 uncultured Nannocystaceae bacterium
GCACCCGACGCGCGACCGCGCGCCGCCTCCGGCCTTCGTCAGGACACACCACGGCCCCAGACTACCAAGACCTCCGCCGCTGCGGAGGTTCCCGTTGGGATCCTCTGACTGCAGCGGGGCTCGCGCTCTACAGAGAAACCTAGAGGGCCAGGGAGACTTCTGTGTACGGTTCCGCCACGAACGTGGCTTTTTTTTCACCGTAGGTCATCTCGAAGAAGCCCGGGTTCTTCAGGGTGACCTTCGCCGTGCCGCCTGGGGCCACCTTTGCGCGCTTTTTCCAGGTGCGCCCGACCATCTCGACCTCCAGCTCTGCCCCCCCCTCGTTGTTGAGGACAATGATCGTATTGGGCTCGCCGAAGAATTTGACCGGCACGGTGTAGAAGCCCCGGATCGCCTTCTCGAGCGACCCGAGTTTGTCCTCGATCCCGGGTGCTCGATAGGGGTATCCCGCACCCAGCCCTTCCAGCTGCTGGCGCGACCAATCGAGCTCGGAAAGCGCCTCACCCGCGCGGACCACGGCGGCACCGGGATACTTGATCAGTCCGGACTTTCGAAGTGCGGACAGCTCCTTTTTGTACAGCGATGGCTCCTTTGCGGCGAGGTACGCCGCGATCGCCACGTGGACCTCTGGGAGTTCCGCACCGTCGCGCTTGGCGAGGTCGAGCTCGGTCTTCGCCGCGTCGAGCTTGCCGTTGTCGACGTACTCGATGGCCCGAAGCGCAGCGAGGATCGCGGTGACCTCTTTGTGTCCCTTGGCCGAGGCTTCGACCTTGGCCAGCTTGCCGCGCGCGTCGACGAGCTTGCCCTTGCCTGCGAGCAAGAGCACCTCTTGAAGTTGCAACGAGGCCTTGCCCGGACGCATCCCAAGCGCCTCTTTGATGTCGGCATCCGCGCCCGCGGTGTCCCCTTTCGCGAGGCGGATCTTGGCGCGTGTCGCATAGATCGTGGCGACCTGATCTCGGATCTGGTCGAGCCGCTCGGGCGTCAGCCTGAGCTTGCCCGCCGCGGCCGCATCGACAATCGCCATCAGGCGCGAGAGAGCCTGATCCGGCTTGCCCAAGCGGTTGAACTCCATCGCCACTTCCATGGCGAGCCCGACCTGCTCCTCGGGTTCGACGCCCACCGGCGCGAGGTCGAGCAACTCGTCGGCCAGCGGCACATCGCCTTGCTCGAGCGCGAGCAACACGACGGCGCGACGCATCTCGAGGTACTGACGACGGTTCTCCAGGTCGTTCTGCAGGACGAGTTCCGTCAGCGACTTCAGACCTTCAGCGGACCCGGCGAGGTCCTTCTGCGCGTACCGAGCCCGCACCACAGCGAGCCAGATGGCGGCGTCCGGAATGATCTCCAAAGCCTCGACGTAGTCTGCTTCGGCCTCCGCCCAGCGGCTTTCCTGCATGAACGCATCGCCGCGGCCGATCAGCAGCACCGCGGTCTGCCGATGGCAGTTGCGGCAGTCGGCCTCTTTGTAGCCCTTCTCTGCGACTTCGAGCGCCTCGGGATACTTGTAGAGGTCTTGCAACGCACCGACGAGGCCCGAGTACGCGTCAGCGCTGCGCGGGTCGAGCTCGACCGCTTTGCGGAAGTACTCCTCGGCCTTGATCGCCTTGCCCGCCTTGTCGGCCGCCTTGCCCAGCTCGAGGTAGATGTCTCGGAGCTCTTCGGTCGCGAGGTCCCCGAGGTCGGCATCGTTCATCGCCTCGCGGTACTTCGCGTCGGCGTTTTCGATATTCCCCTCGCCGTCGGCCCAGGCGAGCCGGGCGTCGTCCAGCGGGGTCGAGCAGCCAGCGGTGCCCCCCAAAGCGGTGATCAAAGCAGCGCCAGCGACCCACCGAAGCAGAGGGGTCAGGCGTCCAACAGTGCGTAGCGTTGTCCGTTCCATTCGTACAGTTCGCGGGTGAACCCGGTGGCCGAGACGTCGTATACCGAGAAAGCGGCCGCGCGTCCCGGTTTTTGGAGCTTGGAGGTGCCTGAAGCGATCCCGTGGACGGGTACCGCACCCGCGGGCCCCGGCAGCGCGGTGTCGGTCCGCACGTGCTCGTGACCGTGCAGGATGAGTTCGGCTCCAGCCGCCGCGATGACCTCGGCGAACGCGGCGCGGTCCGTGAGCGCGTGATTGGCCTTGGACAGCCCATCGACCGGCGGGTGGTGCACGAGGACCACCCGAGCCAGGCCTTCGTCACCCAGCGCGAGCAGCACCCGGCGCAGGCTGGCCAGCTGCTTGGCCCCACACTGCCCGGTCGCATCGAAGGGAGGGGTTGCCACCGCGCTCGAGACCCCCACCAGCGCTACGTCTTTGAACCGTTGAACGAAGGGGTAGTCCCCTGATTCGCGCTCCCCCTGCATGTACGGCTTCATGTAGCGCTCGAACCGCTGCTCGCGCTCACTGCCCCGGGTGTAGGTGTCGTGGTTGCCCGGGATGACCGTGACCGGGACCGGGATCGTCTCGAACTTCTCGACGCAGAGCTCAAACTCGGCCTCGAGGGCGAGGTTGGTGAGATCGCCGGTGACCACGAAGCGGTCCAGATTCAGCTCGCAGACCTGGTCAACCATACGGTCGAACAGCGCCTGGTCGTGCTTCTTGCCGCGATGCAGCGCGAGGTTGATCCGCCCGGTGATGCGTTTGCCGACGTAGCGCCAGGGCATGACCCCGTCGAGTCGCAGGAGATGAATGTCGGAGGTGTGCAGGAACCGCAGCATGAATCCGCCGTGCTCGTTCATAGCAGGCCTGGGCCGGAACCGGAGCCTTGGGGCTGCTCTTTGAGTTGCATCACACGCGCGGCACAACCCAATGCCAACCCCAGCGGGTATCGGCGGCGTGCGACACAAGACTCTCTTGATAGCGGCCCTGGCGTCCGGATGTGCGTCCTGGTTCAGCCCCTATCAACCGACCCCCACCAGCGACACGTTCGATCCGCAAATGCGCGGCGGAGGCCTCGGAGCGCCACAGCTCGACCGCCTCGTACAAGACCGGGCCCCGGTTGACCTCGACTGTGCGCCGTCCTCGCTCACGGTGAAGGACCTCGGCGGCCGTACGGTCGCGGTCTTGGGTTGCGACGCGAGGGCGGTCTACATCTACCTCGTCGAGCCCGGAGAATGGACCCTCGATTCGATCCATCGCTCCTGATCGCACGCAGGGTGCTGCGCGCAGCGAGCGGGTGGCTTACGCTCCGCGTCATGTCCTTGCTCGAAGTCGGCCGCACACACACGTGCGGTGAGCTGCGCCGCGAACACGCTGGCGCTTCCGTCGTTCTCTTCGGATGGGTGCATCGCCGTCGCGATCTCGGCGCCCGCATCTTCATCCAGCTCCGCGACCGTGACGGCGTCACGCAGCTCGACTTCGCGGCCGAGCTCGGCGAAGAAGCCTACAAGCTGGGCGAGTCGCTCCGCAGCGAAGACTGCATCGCCATTCGCGGCAACGTGGCCGACCGGGGCGAGAACGCCAACGCGGAGATGACGACCGGCCAGATCGAGGTCAAGGTCAGCGAGGTCGAGGTGTTCTCGAAGTCTCAGACCCCGCCCTTCGTGGTCGCCGATGACGACCGGACGGACGCGACCGAGAACCTCCGGCTGCAGTACCGCTACCTCGACCTGCGTCGTCCGGTGATGCAGCGCAACTTCCGGGTCCGCTCGCAGATCGGCTATTTCACCCGCAAGCTGCTGACCGAAGGGGGTTTCTACGAGCTCGAGACCCCGTACATGGTCAAGTACACCCCCGGCGGTGCCCGCAACTTCCTGGTCCCCAGCCGCATCCATCCCGGGCAGTTCTACGCGCTGGCCGAGTCCCCGCAGATCTACAAGCAGCTCTTCATGGTCTCGGGGTTCGACAAGTACTTCCAGATCACCCGCTGCTTCCGCGACGAAGACCTTCGCAACGACCGGCAGCCGGAGTTCACCCAGATCGATATCGAGATGAGCTTCGCGACGCCGCAGCGGATCTTCACGCCCCTCGAGGCGCTGATGCGGACGCTGTGGAAGGAGATTCTGGACGTAGAGCTGGCCGAGACCTTCCCCCGCATGACCTGGGACGAGGCGATGGCACGCTACGGCTCCGACAAGCCCGACGTTCGTTTCGGCCTCGAACTGCAGAATGTCACCGAGCACGTCCGCGACTGCGGCTTCCAGGTCTTCGACGGGGCCGAGTGCGTCAGCGGTTTGTGCGTCCCCGCCGACAAGGCCGGCAGCCTGTCCCGCGGGGCCATCGACAAGCTCACCGACTACGTCAAGCAGCGCGAGAGCGGAGGCGCCAAGGGGCTCGCTTGGACTCGGATTGCCGAGGACGGAAGCTGGAGTGGCGCGGTCGGCAAGAACGTCAAGCCCGAGGCTCAGAAGGCCGTCGCCGACGCCATGGGCGCTGGCCCGGGCTGCGTGC
>CAYGTG010000421.1:4382-7014 GCA_964352485.1 uncultured Nannocystaceae bacterium
ACACGGTGCTGTGCAACCTTCGCCTGAAGCTCCGTGACCAGCTGGACCTGCTCGAGGGCAACGACAAGCCCTGGCAGTTTCTTTGGATCACCGACTTCCCGATGTTCGAGAAGAACGAGGCGGGAGCGTTCGTCGCGGCCCACCACCCCTTCACCTCCCCGCATGACGAGCACGTCGACCTTCTGGTGAGTGACCCGGGCGCGGTGCGAGCCAAGGCCTACGATCTCGTCCTCAACGGCAACGAGATCGGCGGCGGATCGATCAGGATCCACAACAGCGAGGTGCAGGCCAAGGTCTTCACCGCCCTAGGCCTGTCGGACGAAGAAGCCCAGTTCAAGTTCGGGTTCCTGCTCGAGGCCTTCAAGTACGGTCCCCCACCCCACGGCGGCATCGCGCTCGGCCTGGACCGGGTGGCCATGCTGATGACCGGGGCGGAGAGTCTTCGAGACGTGATTGCATTCCCCAAGACGCAGCGCGGTCAGGACCTCATGACCGGCGCCCCCACGGTCGCAGATGAGCCACAGCTCGCCGATCTGTACCTCACGCACCGCGACATCCCGGTCAAAGACAACAGCTAGTGGACGAGCCCAAGCCCGGTCTCACGCGCCTGCACCGGCTGGTGCTCGCGGCCCTGTCCATCGTGCCGATGGTGCTGTGCGTCGCAGACTGGGACATCTGGGTCTTGGGATACGTCGCCTGGATCCCTCTGCTCGCGGCCGTCGATGGATCGCGGCCTCGCCAGGCCCTGTTCTGGGGGTGGCTGGTCGGAACCTTCACCGTGTTTTGGGGGTTCTTCTGGATCACCGAGCTCCTGGTGAAATTCGCGGGCTTCCCGTTGGCCATGGGGGCTCCGATCACCCTGCTGTTCGCGAGCTACCACGGCTTGTTGTGGGGCCTGGCGATGATGCTCACCGTTTGGCTCACCGCCCGCACCCAGCTGCCCCTTTGGGTCACCGCGCCGCCGTGCTGGGTGGTCGTCGAAGCGACACTGCCCAACATCTTCCCGATCTACATGGCGCAGGGCTGGGCGGCCGAGCCGCTGATGATTCAGACGGCCGAGCTTGGGGGGGTCACCACGGTCACCTTCCTCATGGTCGCGACCAACGCGGCGCTGTACACGGTGGGGATCCGCCTGCTGCGAACGCGGACGCTCGACACACGTGCCGCCCTTGCGGCGGGCGTGCTGCTGGTGGGTGTCCCGGCCTACGGAGCTGTCCGAATCTCCCAGGTCGAGTCCACCATGGAGGCCGCCGAGCACCTCAAGGTCGGCGTGGTCCAGGGCAACATGAGCATCGCCGAGATGACGCGTCCGCGGCTGCGCGACCGTGCGTTCGAGGGCGAACTCCGCAAGAGCCGCGAGCTGGCCGGGCAAGGCGCCGAGCTCATCCTGTGGGGCGAGACCGCGTATCCCAACAGCCGCATTTTCCATCGACAGGGCGTGCAGGAGCCCCCTGAGGGCCACCCCTGGCGACTCCATCAGGGGTTCGACGTGCCGATCATCTTCGGCACGGTCACCCGCGAAGACCCCCGTGGGCAGAACTGCGGCTCGATTCACAAGTGCTGGAACACCGCGCTGCTGATCGGCAGCGACGGCAAGATCGCCGATCGCTACGACAAGGTCTACCGCCTGGTGTTTGGCGAGTACGCCCCATTGGTCGATCCCGAGTGGTACCTCGCCCAGATCCCCACGGCCTCCCACCTGCAAAAGGGCGAAGGGCCCAAGGCGCTGCAGATGGGCGATCACCGACTGGGCGCGTTCATCTGCTACGAGGACATTCTTCCGCGCTACGTTCGTGAGACGGCGAACCAAGGTGTACACGCCTTCGTCAACCTCACCAACGACGCATGGTTCGGCAAGACTGATGAACCGGCCCAACACTTGGGGCTCGCCGTGTTCCGAGCCGTGGAGCATCGCAAGGGCATGCTGCGCTCGGTCAACACCGGGATCAGTACGTACGTCGACCCCACCGGACGCAAGGTGCACCGCACCGAGGTCACCGATCCGGACATCGACGGACCTCAGGATCCCGACGGATTCGTCGCCGACGTTCCGATGATGGATCCAGGCGCCAAGACGCCCTACATGATCACCGGAGAGCTGTTCAACGGCCTGTGCCTGCTGTCGGTCCTCGTCTTGGGCTGGCGTTTTCGTCGAGAAGAAACGCCGCAGCGCACCCACGAAGACTCCCAGGCGGCCTGATCAGGCCTGGGCCCCGCGGCCCCGCGCTACTCGAAGGGTGCGCCGGCCTGGATCCACGCGAGCCAGCGGGCGCGGACGTCGTCGGGGACCGGAACCTCGTTGAGCATCTGGGCCGAATCGTCCAAGGGCGTCACCCAGGGAGTCCCCGGCGCATCGAGGATGTTCTGGTAGTTCTGCATCAGCTGCTGGGGCGTGGGGTCGGCCACGAGCACAACGTTGCGGTCCGGGTTGTTGTGGCACGGGACCCCGGCGATGCAGCTGGGGTAGGAGCCCTGGGCCCCGTCGACGTTCTCGAGGTCGGCCTGAATCTCGGCGAACCCGACCACTCCAGCCGCGCCGCTCGTGCTGCTGCCTTCCTGCGCGCCGCCGGTGCTCGTGCCGCCACCGCTGCTGCCGCTCGTGCTCGATGAGCTGTCTTCGCCACTCGTGGTG